>MAXT01000289.1 GCA_001751225.1 Desulfuromonadales bacterium C00003107
CAACCTTGTGCAGCCGTTTGCCCGGTCCCAATATCTAAGGTAAAATTTAGTGAAAAGATCTTTTAAAGCAGGGCGAGCATCTTGCCCGAGGCGGCGCCATGAACAAGGTAATTCAGGTCGATCGTTATGCTAAATATGTCGACGAGATTCGAGAGTTAAAGGACCGCAATGCCCGGCTGGAAAAGCACAATCTAGAACTTGCCAGGCGGCTCGATGAACTGCACGGCGGATATCTGCAGCTTCGCTACGCCATGAAGGGTATGGCCTCCCAAGGCGAGGTGTTTGTACTGCGTAAAAAAATCCTCGAGCTGCAAAATAAGCTGCATCTGAAAGAAACGTTCCCCAATAAGCACTGAAGGGCGACCTGACGGACGCCCTTGGCAGCTTTCAATTCTGATTCGACTTCCTTTCTGCTCAGCCGATGCGTTCCAGCAACTGGATATCCGGAGCTGCGGCCAGCAGCTCATCGGCCTTGCCGAGCAGCGCTTGCAGATAGGGCATCTGCAGGTGTTGGTCGAGGGCTTCCTTGCTGCGCCAGTTCTCATACAGGGTGAAGCAGGTCCGATCATCCAGCGACTGGTGCAGATCGTAATTGATACAGCCCGCCTCAGCTCGCGTCGGAGAGATACAGCCGATGATTTCCTGCTTCAGAAGTTCTTCTTTGCCCGGCTGGGCTTTCAGCACGGCAATTACCGTCAGCGATTGAGCGATCTTTGGACGACTCCTTTGGCTAGGTGTGGGAAGGCTGGGGCGAGACGTTCGCTCCCAGGGAAGGATCAGGGTTGCGGATTGAGGGTTGAGAAGGCCGACAGGGGAATAATCCCTTCCTCCTTAAAGCTCACGGTGCGGGACAGTACCCCAAAGCCGCCCAGGGTAACCTCACCATCGATAGCAAAGGGAATGTCCTGCTGCTGACTGTTGCGACCGATGCGCAGCAGGTTGAGATAGCTGCTCGACAGGCGCAGGGTCAGGGTGCCGGTCTCATGAGCGGCGATGTGCAGCTTCTCTGTCGCTTGGCCGCGAGCCACTTGAATATCCTGCAGGGTCAGGGCATAAACGGCCCGTTGGATATCCAGCGGAACGTCGTTGGGGTTGTACAGGCTCAGGTCCGCACTCAAAATAGCGTGGCTGAGGGTCAGGTTTTCCAGCTGCAGGCCGAGCAGGCTGACTTCTGGCGGTATTGGGCGAATACTGGCGCAGGCGGTTAGCAGCAGGGTGATACCGACAAGCAGGCGGGCCAGAATGATACGTTTCATGGCGAATCCTCTCGAGTAGGAAGGGACCGTTCAGCGACGCTGAAGAAAGCGCCCCAGGCGCAGTAGCAGGCCCTGGCGGGTTTGCAGAGCGCCGTGAGGGCAGAGTTCCTGGCAGCAGAAACAGCCGATGCAGCGGCGATAGTCGATGTGCAAACGGCCCTCTTTAATGGCCATGATCTGCGGCGGGCAATGTTTGACGCACAGACCGCACATTACACAGCGCTGGAGATCGACCTGCGGCCGGGCGCTGAGGGCCTGTTTGAGAGGGGCTCGCAACCAGCTCGGCAGGCCAAAATTGACGTCCGTGGTTTTTGCCGGGCGAAAGGGGGCACAGCGCAATTCTTCTAAGGGTGTCCCGCTGAGCTCGACCTGGTTTAGCTGGCTGTCTTGCCGATGGCTGGCTGCCGCCACCTGCTGGGTCCAGACTTCCTGCTGACGCATGCCGACCAGTTCGCAGGCCACCGTGTCGAGGGCCAGAGGGCTGCGGCTGGCGAGCAAGGCCCCCATGTGAATGGGGTCGCCGCTGCCGGGGCCGTCCCCTTCCATGGCGGTGACGGCATCGGCGATGGTCAGGCTCGGAGCGATATGCTCGGCCAGTTCCAGCAGCATCAGGGCAAAAAAGGCTTTGTCGGCCCCGGCCTGCAGATGAAGCCGCGGTTTGCGCATGCCGACTACGGCACCAAATAGATTTTTCACTCCGCAGGTCAAACCCATCATCTGGTGGGTTTTGAGTTTGGGCAGATTGATGATCACATCGGCATCGAGGATGTCGCGGGCAATCTCAAGTTGGTGAAAGGTTGAGCCCTGCGGTCGGATGGGCACCGATTCACTGAAGGGGGCAAATTTCGCCCCCGTCTCCTCGATCACAGCAAGAATGCCGCAGCGCCTGGCCACCTGCAGCGGGCTGCCGACCCCGGGCGAATCGCCAACCGCAACTTTCCCGCCGGCTTTTTGTACCAGGCGGATCACGGCCCTCACGATTTCCGGATGGGTGGTGACCGCCAAATCCGGTTCTTTGCCTGCTAGCATATTCGGCTTGAGTAGTACCCGTTGGCCGGGGCTGACGAAGGCGGCCATGCCTCCTGCCGGCACTAGCAGGATCTCCAGCGCTTTTTCCACCTCGGCCCGCTGATAACTGGAGCAACGGCCGAGTATCACCTGGGTTTTCATCCGGCCAGTACCTTGATATGTATTTTCCGCTGCCGTGGGCCGTCAAATTCGCAGAAGTAGATCCCCTGCCAGGTGCCGAGCACTGGCCGGCCGTCTTCGATGATCAGCAGCTCTCCGGCACCGACCAGAGAACTCTTGATGTGGGCAGCGCTATTGCCTTCGCCGTGCTGATAACGGTCTTCAAAGGGGATCACCTTGTTCAGCTCCATCGTGATGTCACGGATCACATCGGGATCGGCGTTTTCGTTGATGGTGATCGCAGCAGTGGTGTGTGGTACCTGCAGCAGGGCCAGACCCGAGTCGATGCCGCTGGCGGTGATGATTCGGCAGACTTCGCTGGTGATGTCGATCATCTCCACCCGTTGCCGGGAAACGATATCGATGGTCGTCATAGGCGCTCCTCCTTTAACAGTTCGACGATACTGTGCAGAACCCGGCGGCGAAACAGCAGGCTGGTGTGGCCGCTGCCGGTCAATTCAATGTTGTGTGCACCGTCGAGTCGGGCATGTTCATAGGGCAATACCATGTTGTCGTGGCGGCTGTAGATAGTGCTGATGCGGGCTTCGGCTGGCAAGGGTGTTGTGGCCAGGCGTTGCAGAAAAGCAGAGCCCGGCATGAGCAGCTTTCCCAGGGAGGAGAGGGCGAAGGGGGCCAGCTTGGAGCCGCCGTTGGGGGTGGCGATCAGCAGGCAGCGGTCGATCTTGTGAGCGCCACCGCGAATCTGCAGGTAGTTGCGGGCGATGATGCCGCCCATGGAATGGCCGATCAGGTGGGCCTTCTGTAGGCCGTTGGCTTGACGCAGTTCATCTACTCGCTTAGCCAGCCGTTCGGTAAGAATCTCCACGTCTTTCCAAGGTGGCAGGGCGATGGTATACACGGCTGAAAACCCTCGGCGGCGCAGGCAAAGCTTGAGCCACAACCAGCAGGCAGGGGATTGAAACAGGCCGTGCAGCAGAATGATGGGCTGCTGTTCGGAGGAAATGTTTTCTTTACGGTTGAGCCAGCCGAGAGGCTGCAGTAGGATGGTCAGGATCAGACAGGCAGTTTCAACCGCGATCAGGGCCGTGGCAAACAGCAGACGGCGCGGCGCCAGGCGATTTTCCAGCAACTGCGGATCGCGATTGGCGTATTCGTACCAGGCCATGGCGAAGGTTAGACTCACCACCGCTGCCACGGCACCAACAAACAGAGCTAATAGGCTGAAAAAAGTGGCCAATGTCCCTCCTCAAAAGGGGCATTATTGCATGCTCATCGAGAGGCGTCAACGGCTTTGGTGGCAGCTTCGGCTGAAGTTTTTCTAGGGTTTTTGAACGGCCTATTGCCGAGGGATTCTATGCAACAGTTGATGACCGACTTTGAGCAACACCTCACCGTTGAAAGGAACTTGTCCGCCCATACCCTGCGGGCCTATCGTCAGGATCTAGAAGAGTTTCAGTCCTTTTTGCAGCAGGATTCAACGCCCGCCTTAAGGATGACGGAAGTTGATACCCTGGTCTTGCGCCGCTATTTGGCCTGCTTGCATCGTAAAAACAGTCGTTCGACCATCGCTCGCAAACTCTCCGCCCTGCGAAGCTTTTTCGCTTATCTGGTTCGTCAGGGGGTGTTGACCTCCAACCCCGGGGAGCTGATCGCCACCCCGCGGCAGGAAAAGTATCTGCCCAAGACCCTGACCGTCGATGAAGTTTTTGCTCTCATTGAACAGCAGGGGGGCTCGGAACTGCTGGTATGCCGTGACCGAGCTATCCTCGAGGTTTTTTATTCCTGTGGTCTGCGGGTCGGCGAGTTGGCAGCCCTCAATGTCGACAGTGTTGATTTGGAACAGGATCTGGTTCGGGTGCTGGGCAAGGGAAGTAAGGAACGGCTGGTACCCCTTGGCCGCCAGGCTCGTGCAGCCCTGGAGCGTTACTTGGATGTGCGCGACGAGGCACAAGATCACGACGCTCTGTTTCTCAACTATCGCCGTGGTCGCTTAAGTGCCCGCAGTATCGAGCGTAACTTTAAGCAGCTGTTGCTTAAAGCCGGTTTGGTCAAGGATGCCACTCCCCATAGCCTGCGTCATTCCTTTGCCACCCATCTGCTCGATGGCGGAGCTGACCTGCGCGCCATACAGGAACTGCTCGGCCATGCCTCCCTTTCCACGACCCAGAAGTACACCCAGGTCAGCCTTGATCATTTGATGGATGTTTACGACCGGGCTCATCCCCGGGGACGGAAGAAAAAGTGATTTTGGTGAATTAATCTTTTCGAAGTGAATGTAGGTACCAGGAAAAAGGCTTGTCGCCTCCCAATGGTGCTGAGTTCAGCGCCGATTGGCCTTGCCATTCTTCTCGGTCGTGGGGTAACCTAATTCCCGTTTGGAAACAGGTTTTTTCCAGTGGCGACATCAAGTTGTGGGCTTGTTGTTTGCTCGGAATGTCCGGAGTTTCTTCTCTACAGGTCGCCTGGGGATTTCTGCTTTATTAGTGCGGCGAGGAGGGTTAGCTCGTTGCGCAAATGTCTGTTCCCTTGCCTCGGCTGAATAAACCTGCGTTTTTAAGCCTAAGTAAACATTTTATGCGTAGGCCTTTTGGCCATAATCTGTGGGAAGTTCTTGTAATGTTTGGCCAAGAGGTTATGAAGCAGGAGGGCCCTGGCTGCTTCAATGGAGAATCGAAGCTGTTATGCCGATACGTTGGGACATTAAAGAACATCTTTCGCTGGGCACATATGTAGTTCGCTGGTTTTTTATCGTTCTGCCGATGGCCGCTCTGGTTGGCTCAGCCGTGGCGTTGTTCCTCTGGATGTTGCACGGGGCGACGGTTCTGCGTTGGGAAAACCCCTGGCTGGTCTTTCTTCTTCCCCTGGCCGGCATTGCCATCGTCACTAGTTATACTCGCTTCGGCAAAAACGCCGTAGGGGGCAATAATCTGGTCATGGAACAGATCCATCAACCGGGTGGCGGCATTCCGAAACGCATGACCCCCCTTGTGTTGCTGGGTACGGTAGTCACTCACCTGTTCGGCGGATCAGCCGGCCGAGAAGGTACCGCAGTACAGATGGGCGGTAGCATCGCTCAGGTGTTCGTCCGCCTGTTTAAGCTTAACCAGGGAGACACTCGCATACTGCTTTCGGCCGGAGTTGCTGCCGGTTTCGGTGCGGTGTTCGGCACTCCGCTGACCGGAGCGGTCTTTGCTCTGGAAGTGCTGGCCATGGGAAAGATGCGCTATAATGCTCTCATCCCTTGTTTGATGGGTAGCATACTGGGCGACTTTTTTTGCACCGCCTGGGGTATTGGTCATATCACTTATCATATCAGTGGTGTGGCCATGGAAGTCGCCCAGCCCATGTTCCGCATCGATCCGCTTCTAGCGGGGAAGATCATTCTAGCGTCGGTAGCGTTCGGCTTAGCTGGATTTTTCTTCGCCGAGCTGACCCATACCTTTCAAAAACTTTTCAAGCGTTTTATCTCCATCTATTGGCTGCGGCCGGTAGTTGGCGCCGCCCTGGTTTTGGGAATCAGTTGGCTGCTCGGCACCCGGGACTATCTCGGTATTGGCGTTACCACCGCCAGTGGCGAAGGGATTTCCATCGTTAACGCCTTTGTCGCTGGTGGCGCAACCCCCTGGAGTTGGTTCTGGAAACTGCTGCTGACCGCCATCACCCTGAGTAGCGGCTTTAAGGGTGGCGAGGTGACACCGCTATTTTTTGTTGGTGCTACCTTGGGGGCGGCTTTGGCCAACCTGCTCGGGGTGCCTATCGATCTGTTGGCCGGGATTGGCTTTGTTGCCGTCTTTGCCGGTGCCACCAACACGCCATTGGCCTGCACTATTATGGGGGTAGAGCTGTTTGGCTCTCAATATCTGATATATTTTGCCATAGCCTGTTTCTTCTCCTATCTGTTCAGCGGTCACTCGGGGATCTATCTTTCGCAACGGGTTGGCATCGCCAAAGGCAATCATTTGCAGTACGACGACCAGACTTCCTTACGCAATGTTCGGGACGGGCGCACCGGACTTTTTGATCGACTGTTTAAACTCAAAGGGACAGAATGACTTTTAAGCGGCACATCGATTCCAGAGAAATCGGCCACCTCTCTATCTATCTGGCCCGAAAGGACCGCATGCCGTCCCGGGGATGGCTGAATTTTCTGCCGCGGCGTTCCCTCGCTCAGCACATCATCGACTTAGCTAAGCAGGACGGTATTCTGAACGCCACCTCCCACAGCACCCATTATGGATTTACCGGCCGGGGTGACATCGAAACGATACAGCCGGATCATGCCAACGGTCGTCTGGTGATGTTTGTAGAGCTAGTGGCTGAAAGGGAACATTTGGAGCGCTTTGCGTGCACCTATCGGGAGTTGCTAAAGGGCAAGGTCATGGTTTACAAACATGTCGAACAGTGGATGGTGGGGCAGGAATGATCGAGCGATACTGCTAGTTGAATTACCCCCCCCCTAGTTGCTAATAGAAAATGAAAAGAGCCCATCCTTTACAGGACGGGCTCTTTTCGTTGTTTCTTTACTGGAAATGATCGGTGGGCGGTCAATCCCAATCGGGAACTTTCATTGTTCCGTTGTTAGCAAGATGCTGCTGCATGCGGAATACCTTTTCGAGTATGTGCGGTTCGTGGCCGCAACCATTGGCCAAGCATTCGCTGCTGGCCCGGTCGAAATAGTCCTGCAGGATCGGCTGGTAGTCGGGGTGAGCGCAGCGGTCGATGATCAGTTGGGCCCGTTCCCGGGGGCTGAGCCCACGGAGGTCGGCGAGCCCCTGCTCGGTGACCAGCACATCGAGGTCGTGCTCCGTGTGGTCAACATGGGGAACCATGGGTACTACGCAGCTGATGCCGGTCGGGTCGGTTTTGGTGGGGCGTACCGACGGCGAATGCATGATTGAAAGAAAGGCGTTACGCAGAAAATCGCCCGATCCGCCGATGCCGTTGATCATGCGGGAACCGCCGACCAGGGTTGAGTTGGCATGGGCATAGATATCGAATTCGATCGGTGTGTTCATGGCGATGACACCGAGTCGACGAATGATTTCAGGGTTGTTGGCCAGCTGCTGCGGTCGAAGCACGATCTTGCTGGTGTATTCGTCCCAGTTCTCGTAAAGACGCTGAAAGCCTTTTTCGGAAAAGGATAGGGAGGTCGCCGAAGCGAACTGCAGCTTGCCCGAATCAAAAAAGTCGAGCATGGTGTCTTGCAGGACCTCGGTGTAGACGGTCAGGTCGGAAAAGGGGCCGTTGACCAGGCCGCCGACTACTGCGTTGGCAATGTTACCGACTCCCGATTGCAGGGGCAGCAGGTTGGCCGGCAGGCGTCCAGCTTTGACCTCTGCGCCGAGGAAGTCAAGTATGTGGCCGGCGATTCGTTCGGAAATATCATCGGTTGCGCCCAGAGCCCGACCGTTGTCGGGTTCGCGCGATTCGACGATAGCTACTACTTTGCTCGGATCGCAAGGTACGTAGGTGGTGCCTATGCGGTCGCTGACTTTGCTGATGAGGAACGGCTGGCGGTTTGGCGGCAGGTCCGGGATGACAATATCGTGCAGCCCCTCATGGGAGGGGATGGCCGTGTTGAGCTCAATGATCAGCCGTTCCGCCGTCTGGATGATTTCGCTGGCGATGCCGACGGAACCGGCTAGAATAATGTGGCCTTCGGGAGTGATAGCCGATGCTTCGATAATGCCGAGGTCGAGCTTGCCCCCCAGGTCTTTGGTGTAAAAACCGTACATCAGGTCCTGAGCAAACATCGACAGATGTTTGTCGTTCATGCGGATTCGTCCGCTGTTGATGCCCTTCTGAATATTTTTGCCGCTCTGGTAGGGCCAACGTCGAGAGATCATGTCGAGGGAAGCCCAGCGGTCCTCAGTTTCGGTACCGACGGAAGCGCCGATCAGCAGGTTGAAGCGTAGTTTTCCCTGCAGATTGTTGGCTTCGACATGATCGGCCAACGCCTTGGGGATTGCCTTAGGGTAGCCGACGGGGGTGAAACCCGACCAGCCCAGATTCATGCCGTTCTTGAACAGCGGTATAGTCTCCTCGACGGTCTTGACCCGCTTACGCAGAATGGGACAGCCGATGCGGTTTTCTAGGGTGGACATGGTTCTACTCCTCGATCTGATTTTTCGGGTTGCTCTGCTGCCGCCATATGTCTTAGGACCATTGTGCCTGGAGCATGGTCGCGCAACTTGTTGGTGTTGGTAGGGCGAATATTCAGGACTTGCGACGGGGGATCTAATGGCCCGATCGGGCCGCGTGTCGGTGAACTGCCCGAAAATTGCGGCGGGTTGTTTACGGCGATGCCAGACTATATAAAGCGCTGTATACAGTCGTCAAGGGAAAACCCGGCAAGGCACGGAGCCGTGTTTTTATGCGAGGTAAAATCAGAGTTCCTGGCGCAGCAGTTTCTCTGCCTCGGCGTAATATTCGCTGTTGGGATAATCGTGCAGCAATTTTTCCAGGGTTTTGACCGCCAAGGTGGGGTGGCCGTTATCCAGATAAGCCTGCCCAAGGTAGAGCCCGACCTGATCCAGGCCGGAAAAGTCCGGGAAGCTTTCGTAAATTGCACTGAGCCGGTTGATGGCCGAGCGATGCTCGCCGGTTTTAAGGTAAAAGCGGCCTACGTAAAGTTCGTGTTGGGCCAGATGGTCACGGCAATAGCGAATGATCTCCGGGGCTTCTTTGGCCCGCCAGTCGTCAGGATAGAGCCGTTGTAGGCTTTCAAAGGTGACAATGCTATTGCGGGTTGCCGTCTGATCGCGGTCAATGGCCAGAATTTGATTGAAATAAGACTTGCCGAGGGAACTCAATACCCGGGCTGTTTCAGGATGACCCGGATGCTGCTTGAGAAAGCTTTCGTAGGCACCGGCAGATTCGGGATAGTCCTTTGAAGCAAAATGGGTGTCGGCTAACAGCAGTTCGGCTTTGGTGTTGATCTCTGCCGATTCGAAGATTTTGCGAGCTTTTTCCAAGGAGGTGATGGCCTCCATGTAGTTGCCATCATCAAATTGAACCTTGCCCTGGAGATAGTAATCTTCTGCATTTTTGGGTTTGGGAGTTCCTCCGCCAATGCAGGCGGTAAGCAAAAAAGAGGGAAGCAAAACGCACAAAAGAGCCAGTTTCATTATATCTAGAACCTCAAGGATGGAAGTTGGATAAAAGCTGCCGTAGAGGTTAAGGGATTTGCTGTTGTTTGTCAATCAAACAGCCTTTGATCGTAGAGGCGCCAAGTTGATTCAGTTATGGGTGACGATGAGCTGCCCCTTGAGTTTCTCCAGAGCGCTTTTTTCGATCTGACGAATCCGCTCACGACTGATGCCATAATGGTCTGCAAGTTCCTGCAGGGTCTGGGGAGGGTCGCAGAGAATACGTTGCTGAACGATGTGGCGTTCGCGATCTTTGAGTACCGCCAAGGCCTTTTTTACCTGGGTCGAAAGAATCCGTGTCTCTTCATGTTCTAGCAGCAGTTGCTCCTGGTTGTCACGCTCATCGGCTAGGGAGTCGAGGAGGGTATAGCCGCTGCCTTCGGTCAGTTCCAGACTGAGAGACGCATCACGGGCGGCCATGCGCAGCGCCATTTCTTCAACCTCATCGTCACGTACTGCTAGTTCATTGGCGATGTCCTGAGAGTCTTCGCGACCACTTAGGCGGCGTAGGGCTCGGCGGGTTTGATTGAGTTTGAAAAAGAGTTTCTTCTGTGCCTGAGTGGTGCCGATTTTTACCAGGGACCAGCTTTTCATGATGAAATTGTTGATGTAGGCTCGAATCCACCATACGGCATAGGTAATGAACTTGAGTCCGCGCTCCGGATCGAACTTTCTCAGGGCCATCATCATGCCGATGTTGCCTTCTTGGATGAGGTCCAGAATTCTCAGGCCATATCCTCGGTATTCATGAGCAATTTTGACCACGAAACGCAGGTTGGCACAAATCAGGCTTTGGGCGGATTGTCGGTCGCCCAGATTCCGGTAGGCGGTGGCCAGGCGGTATTCTTCCTCGCGGCTAAGCAGGTCGAACTTTTTGATTTGGGCGATATATAGATCGAGGGTGTCAGTAACGGCTGGTAGGTAGAGGGTACTCATTGCAAGGGCCTCCCTAGTAGGGGCTGGTTTTGGATGGTTTTGGCACTCCGTTTGGTTGAGTGCCAATATATATAACAAACCATATTTAATGGTGCAAGCAAAAACATTAATATCGGCTGTTTATCCCCTCGTTTGGTCAGTAATAACGGTGGCCCGTTCAGCTCTGCTGATTTTCTGTGCCGATGGGTAAGGATTTCAGGAGACGAGACGTTCAAATGCGCGTTGACACTATGCAGGGGGCATATAATAATATAGTACTTTTTGACCGGCATTTTTTATGTGATTGCACCGATTTGGTCTGTGTCTGTTGGATGCTCACCGGAGATCTTCATGCACTTGCTTTATATCGCAGTGTTCGGTTCGCTGGGTTGCCTCTCGCGGTTTCTGGTTTCCGGCTGGGTTTACGCTTTGATCGGCAAAGGGTTGCCTTACGGCACCCTGGCAGTTAATGCCATCGGTTCCCTTTTCCTCGGTCTGATTATGGAGGGAGGCTTGCGCAGTGCTTTATTGCCGGCCGATTTGCGGATGGGTATTGCAGCGGGCTTTATGGGGGGATTCACTACATTTTCGACTTTTTCCTATGAAACGTTGCGGCTGCTCGAAGATGGCAGTCTGATCGCGGCTGGGGTGAATGTTTTGTTGAATGTTCTTCTGTCTGTTGCGTTTGCCGGTTTCGGGATTTTTCTGGCGCGGCAAATTTGATGCATTCGCAAAAA
>MAXT01000290.1 GCA_001751225.1 Desulfuromonadales bacterium C00003107
GTTGATGTACGAAGCCGCAGAGGAAGCGGACATTGAAGTCCGAATTGTTAGTTTCAAAGGTAGCCTGCAAGCTCTTCGTAGCTGGGAACCCCACCTGAATCAGGCGAAGATCAGCAAGGTAGAGCGGTTCAGATTAATCAGTGATTTGTATGATGCAATGACCAATACACCAATCATGCAACGACCAGGTAGAAGTGAACCACGATGTGTCAAACGGCGCCCCAAAAATTATCAGAGAATGACTGCGCCAAGGCATGAAATAAAGGTGATCCCGCACCGGAGCAAATATCATGCTACAAACCCTTAAACTAGCACCATTCGGGAGTGTCCCTAGTTTCCCCCTGGGGGCGATTCACCCTACCCTCTCAGGCTCAAGGCCGCCGAATCATAAGTTACAAGGAAATGATCGACCCACTTTGCAAAAGACAGTAAGGGCTTTTGCTAGAACCGATAGACCACGTTCAAGTTGAAAGCATGCAGGTGATTGGTTTTATAATCCCCGATCAACTCCCCGCGCAACGGATTATCTTCGGCCGTCTGACGGATGTCAGCGGAACCGGTATCGATAAAGGTGTAAGCCGCACCGATGGTCATATCTTCGTTCAGCTCATACTGGAGCCCAGTGGCGTAACGGATCTGCCGGTCGAGGGGCATGTCCGGGGTGCGATCCTTGTTATCGACGGGTGATTCGTCGTAGGCAACGCCCACAGAGAGCAGCCAGGCCGGCGCAAACCGGTACTGGGTACCGAGGGCGTAATGCCAGGTATTATGAAAGTTGCGGTCGGCTGTCAGATCCGTCGAGGTGTCCGCCTGAAGACTGATGTTGGTCTGGCCGAATGCGGACTGTTCCTGCCAACCGAGATTGGCCATGACCGCCCACTGCTCATTGAGCTGGTGATAAACGCTGAACATGACGGCCTGGGGCACGGTCAGTTCCATGTCGACCTTACGGTTGGCGCCAAGAATTCCATCGAGAATCGTCTCCAGAGCGGGCGAGAGGTTTCTGGCGCTGACCGTATCGTCAAATTCCAGCTCAACCTCGGAGCGGTAGGTCAGGCCGAAGCGGGTTCCTACGACGGGTTCGAGCAGGATACCCAGATTGTAGCCGTAGCCGACATCGTCCGCATCGAACTTCAGTTTGCCGTCCGGGGTGCTGCCGATGCCGAGGGGATTATTGTTGATGGCGGCCTCCTGAGTCAATTCCCCGTACAGGATGCTGAAACCGGCCCCGACCGACAGCCATTCATTGATCCGGTAGCCGATACCCGGGTTGATCCCCATGACCACCAGCTCCCCTTCCTGAACGTAGTAGCGCCCGGCCCAACTGCCACCGTAATCCAGACCGAGACCGAAATAGGAGCCAATCCCGATCCCCAGCTTCAGATCCGGACTGAGGCTATGCACGTAGGAAAGGCCGGCTATCGGAACAAAGTCTCCGGCATCCCCGCCATCCCCGCCGGCGAAGGTTGACGAATCCCCATCGAATTCGGCCTTAACGAGCAACCCGAGGAAACCGCCTTCCAGCTGGTTGCGTTCCAGCCGGGTCATGCCGGCCGGGTTGGTCGCTGCTGTCGAGGCATCCTGGGCCAGGGCCGCCCGGCCGGCCGCCGCCAGCCCCATATCCGGGGCCGCCTGCTCGTAGAGCCAAAGACCGGCAGCATAGCCTGAAAGCGGCAAAAGACTAATGATTAATGCGGCGAGCAGTGCGGAGCGAATTTTTCTCATGGAACGTATCCTCCTGAAAGCATGAATATAACAGGCGAACTGTTTAGAAAAAGTAGCGTATCCCGGCTTCGAACGTCCAATCGGGCACTGTGCGATTATCGCCGGTGACCCCGAAGCCAGGGGTGACGGTGACTCCGAACTTCGGGGTCAGCATTTTCCCGTACTGCAGTTCCTGGTACCAGCCGAACTCTTTGTCATCCTTCCAGTCGATAAAGAAATGGCTGTCGATCGTGATCCAGCTGTTTCCGGGGAGGCTTTTGACGTACAGCGGGCGAATCTCCGTTTCACTGATATCGAGGTCGCCAGCGACATCGAACGAATGGGTGATAATGCCTCCGGCCACAGCCTTCTGTTCCGGCAGCACCCAGATGCCGGCCACCAACGGGGCGGCAATCGTGGTGCCTCCGCCGAGCATATCCTCCGAGGCGGTATCGAGAAAGAAGTCCGCGCCGAAGAAGAGAGCGAATTTCGGCCGCTTCAGCGCCCGCCAGCCCAGGCGAACGAAGATATCGCCCAGCCCCGAATCGCTGTCAATGCCGCTGACCTGGGGGTCGACATCGACATACGGCACATCGACACGCACCAGTACGTTGGGGGTCAGGGCATAATCGAGACGCGCAGTCAGGGCATAGGTCTCTGCCCCGGACTGAGATTTGATGAACTTGTATTTCAGGTCGCCGCGGGTCAGGATATCCGTCGGGTTGGTACCCGGCGGCGGTTGGTCACCCGACCGTTCCGCATCGGCGTCCAAGGCCAGCGCGGGTGCGCTGAGGCAGATCAGCAACAAAAAAAACACAGCAAGCCATACTCATCAGGTTTCGCATCAACACCTCCTCGATCAACCGCTTCTCAACGTTCGATCGTTATCTGTAAAGGATTCATTTTGAGGTTCTTGCAAGTTAACGCTTAAATCAGCCGGCGCTAAAGGCGCCGGCTGATTTTTTTCATGATATGGTGATTCACAAACAGACAAACTATTTCTTGCAGAAATCCTGAGTGGTTACTACTTTACCTTTTGGTCCATAAAACCGTTCGACATAATAGTAGGGTTCACCAGCAATCACAGGCATCCAATAGGTGCCATCTTTAGGATCCTCTACACATAAAAGCAATCCGAATATTGCCGTCCGCTCCAGGCTTAGTGTTGTTGTTGGGTCCCGGATGATTCCATTAGCAGAAAAAGCTTCCCGTTGTTCCTTGCTCGGGATATGCTTTTTGACATTCTCTGCGGTGAAATCTGTAGGAGACCGACATGACGATTCAGTTGCATGCCAACGCAACGACAACCCCCAAGACGCGCCGATATATTCAACAGTCCAAAAAAACGGACAAGGCTTTAGCCAAAGAGTTGGGTATCTCCATTGATACGGTTCGTCGTTGGCGAAAGCGTGACGACGTTCATGACCGTTCGCACGACATCGTTAAAATTCGTTTCGTTCGGCGCCTGCTCAACCGCCTGAACCGGACCTACCATCGTCGTAACAACAAGGATCAAAGCAAATAACCAATTTGGCATTTCTTCTCTCCTTCTATGATTTTGGGGTATTCGGCTAATTTCATATCTTCAAGGCAACACCGTGCTCTCAAGTCTCAATACCCTGTTTAGCAGCCTGGCATCTGCGGTTGCATCAAACGGCACCACCACGCACCGCTGCTATCAATACAACCGCAGGGAAGTCAGAGACTTCCCTGCGCGCAACAGTATCAAGCGTTGTTTGGCAATCACCCTCCGGAACTATTGGCCGGCGGCTCCTGCTCGAAGGGGCTTTTCTCCGGGATCAGATCTTTCGCGCCGGTACCGGGCAGAATTTCGAAACCCATATCGAACTGGACCAGCATGGTTTTCAACTGCTCGTAGGGCTTGGGATCGCCGACCAGCTTGGCCTTACCGGCCTCAATCTGCTCGTCGAAACTGACCGCCCCCATCATCGTCTGTTCGAGATCAGCGCGATCGATGGTGATGGTCAGGTCAGGGTCGGCCGCCTGGAACCCCTCGATGTTGGTCAAGGTGGCGTTGCTCAGTTCGACCACGTACTCCTCGCCGTTGTCGGGCGTCACCAGATTGATGACGAATGCGACCCCCTCGGCCTTTTTGCTATCGAGGCGAATGGCCAGAAAATCGAGCCACAGATCCGTGGTCATGGCCCGGACCATGTCGGGCCCGGCGGTCTTGGGCGAGGCACCGGTCGGAATTCCGGAGCGCAACTCAAGGGCCCCAGCTAGAAAGCTGTTGCGAACACTGGGGCTTTCCTTCTGGTAACCGATCTGCTCGAACACATCAGCCAGCAAATCCTTGGCGTCCTGGTTGCCGGGCTCGGCATAGACCAGTTTGTTAAGAATTTCCACGGCATGGCGATACTCGCCATGATCGTATAGTGCCTTGCCTTTGGTGATAATCTTCTCCGCGCCGCCCATCATTTCCACGTACAACGGGGCGGAATCCCGCGGCGAGAGGGGAATCAGGGTTGCCGGGTTGGCGTCCCAATAACCGAGGTAGCGGTTGATCACAGCGCGGCTATTGTGTTCCTCGGAACCGTGATAGCTGTGGGCCGCCCACTGGTCCTGCAGGCTCTTCGGCGGCTGATAGACATTGTGAATTTCATTGATGGTGACCCCTTGGTTAGCCAGATGCAGCACCTCGTTGTTGAGGTTGGCGTAGATATCCCGCTGGGCACGCATTACTTCCTGAATCCGGTCGTTGCCCCAGCGCGGCCAGCTGTGGGAGGCGAACATCACCTGCGCCTCCTGACCGAAACGATAGAGGGCCTGGTTTATTTCCTTGGACCACTTCAGGGCATCGCGGATCAGAGCGCCTCGCAGGGTGTAGATGTTGTGCACGGTGCCGGTGATGTTTTCCGCCGCCCAGAAAGCCTTCAGATCGGGGAAATAGGTGTTCATCTCCGCCGGCGCCTCGGTACCTGGCGTGTTCTGGAAGATCATCTTGACGCCGTCGACGGTCATCTCCTCGAAGTCCTTGGCTACAATCACTGTCGGTGGAATCAGGCCGAGGTTGCCCGCCGCAGTGTTCTTGCCGATCGCCTGGTCAACGTGGCCGAAGGGGCTGCGCGGCAGCAGCACGCCGTACTGATAGAACATGCGCCGGGTCATGGCATTTCCGGCATAAACGTTTTCCGCTACGGCATGATCCATAAAACCGATCGGAGCGATAACCGGCACCTTGCCGCTACGCACATCGGCTTCGTCAACCACGCCCCGTACCCCGCCGAAATGGTCGGCATGGGAGTGGGAATAGACCACCGCCACCACCGGGCGTTCACCGAGCTGTTCATTGATGAATTTCAGCGCTGCAGCCGCCGTTTCCTTGGCGGTCAGCGGGTCGAACACGATCCAGCCGCTGTCGCCTTTAATAAAGCTGATGTTGGCCAGATCGTAGCCCCGCACCTGATAGATCTTACCAGGCAAAACCTCATACAGGCCGTAGGCCATGTTCAGCACCGCCTGACGCTGCAGCGACGGATGGATGCTGGCATATTCCTGGTCGCTTAACAAAAACTCGTAGCTGGCCATATCCCAGGCGACGTGACCGGCCTCGGCCATGATCTGTTTGTACTCAGGGGCGGCAATGAAGCCCTTCTTGGCCTCCTCGAAATCCCGTTTGTCTTCAAAGGGCAGCGACTTGCGTAGCCCCTTCTGCAACTCGATGGTGAACGTTGAGGGCATCTTGCCCTTGGGGTGAAAGTGCTTGCTCGGATCGGCGGCAACAATTTTTCCGCCCCCGGCGGCAATTCCATTTCCCGCCGACAAAAGCAGAACGGCCAGCGCAATAATGGCGGTTGTCATGCAACTTCTTGTGCTTCTCATTTGCATAGCTACGCTCCTTTTCAAGAATGGCATGGGAGAGGTTGCACGACTCCTTTTCGATCCCTTAAGGTGCTGAGGTTAAATCTTGCGAGACCTCAACTGACCATTTAAGGTTAGCAGCCCCAAGGCCTTTTACAAGCAACGGTACCAAGGGAGGACTACCTTCACTCATCCACAGAAAGTGTTGAATCAACCGCCCCTGTCGGTACCGTTTCAACGCCGGTGTCTACTTCAGCATGATCAACCCAGGCCATGAATATCTGGTAGCCGACAGTCAACAACACGGCGCCGGTAAACAGGCCGATAATGCCGCCAGATACCATGCCCCCGAGGGCCCCCAGCAGAATCACCGGCATGGGAGCCTCGACCCCACGGCCAAGCAGGAGCGGTTTGAGTACGTTGTCTGCCATTCCTGCTACCATCAGGTAAATGGTGTAGAAGATATTGCTTGCGGTGGAAGCGTCACCGGCCCACCACAGGTAGACAACCACGGGCAACGAAATGATCGTGGCGGGCAGTTGTACAATACCGAGAAACAGGACGGCAAAGGCCAACACGCCGGCCGCCGGAATGCCGGCCAAGATAAACCCGATGCCCAGAAGCAAGGCCTGGATGAACGCCACGCCGATTACCCCGCTGGCGACGGAGCGAATGGTCGCCGTTGACAAAGTCAGCAAGCGCTGCCCTTTTGTCGCCCCGGCCAAACGGGTACAAATACGCTGCATGACCAGACTGC
>MAXT01000291.1 GCA_001751225.1 Desulfuromonadales bacterium C00003107
ACCATCATGAGCGTGGATGCGCACGAGTACCTTTTTAAAGGTGTTTATGTTGCAGTATGCTCTTTTAGCCCATTGGTAATATATATAATATCAAAAGAATATGTTAGTAAATTGTACGCGTTCATGGCTTCTTTCTTCTTCATATCACAATCAACTTTTTTGGTGACAGCAGGAAGCCCGCGTACGAATGTTGCGATATTCTTCGTTGCTCTAACGGTCATGGTTTTCTTAAGTAGCAAAATCGATCCGATCAAGAAAAAAATCCTGTTGATTGTTTTTTTGTTTTCTACGGTTGTATCGCACTATTCAACCACATACATATTCTTCTTCATAATACTTTTCGCATGGCTCGGAGCGGAAATGCTTTCAAAGAGATATGTCTTTGAGAGACTCCTGAGTTTGAAACTTGTGTTGATATTCTTTGTCTTTATCTTCCTCTGGTACGCCCAGGTGACAGAAGGCGCGTTTGATGCAGGAGTTAACTTCATCGGGGATACAATTAGCAATTTAAATAACTTTTTTATCGAGGAGTCCAGAACACCGGAATTAAAGCAATTATTCGGTCAAGAACTCGAATACCCGATACTGAACAGAGTGAATCTTGCTATTACATGGAGTACGTTTATTTTTATCGGAATAGGCGTCTACACAATACTTAAAGGACCTGAAGAGATGGGAGTTATATCCAAAAAGACAAAATGTAAAGTGGAATATTTATTAATGATATTAATATGTGTTGGGCTGCTGACGGCAATGGTTGTACTCCCTTATATCTCACAGGGATATGGAATCTACAGGTTGTACCTACTGGCGATGGTTATCTTATCCGTATGTTTTGTTTTAGGTGGCATAACAATATCGAAACATCTGAAATCGCAAGCTTATTTGGTCATATTGTTGGTATTGGTACCTTATTTCCTGTTTGCGACCGGTGCGGTGCAGCAGATGTGCGGCGCACCGGTTATATACACCTTAAACTCCGAAGGAAAAGGATATGCTGTGGAATATCTCCATGACCACGAAAGTTGCGCTGCAAAATGGATCGCGGAAAGTAAAGGGCGAGATTTTCAGATTAATACTACCGATTGGCACGGTAAACGGAAGTTGATAAGCCAGGGAGGAATCCCGCCGGAGCAGATTGGCTACGATAGTTTCCTGGAGCATAAGCAGATTGATGAATATATCTATTTAAGCTATAATAATGTGGTCAATGGCAAATTGGAAGAAAAGAACGAATGGTATAACATGAGTGAGTTTTCAGATGCTTTTATCGGAAAAAGCCAGATCTATAACAACAGTGGTTCAGAGATATGGAAATGAAAATACATATATGCATGTTATTCGAACTCCGGTATGACCCAAGAATGCTGGTGATACCGCAGATCGGGGTCGTAAGTTACATAACCAACTTTGGTCACGAGGTTACATGGGTTCTGCCATCAGAGGGAGCGAAAGAAGTTCGGAAGGAGACTCTTGATGGAGTCCCTGTTTTTGCGGTTCCGTATAGGTCAGGAAAAGGTCTTATGGACTATGTCAATAAAACGGTGTATGCTCTTAGAAGGGCGCGCTTCGTGTCCGGTCTTTTTAAGCGAGAACGGTATAACATGGTATTTGCAGGGGATTGCATCTTTGATGCACTATTGGCACTCTATATAAAGCGAAGATACCACGTTCCTTTTGTTCTTGAACTGGGAAATCCGGTCGAACAGGATGGAGAATTTCACAAAGTTTATCATTCGAATCACAAGTATCTCTGGCAGCTCATATCAAAGATCAATGTTTATCTTCTCATGCACGCACTTCGTAACGCGGATCTGGTTCTTCCGATAAGTAAATGGTTAAAAGAGGATTTTATTAAGAAAGGGATCGGGGCATCAAAGATACTGCCGCTTCCGGAAGGTATGGATGCGGACAGATTTTCGGATGCGGATGGTGACGCTATACGAAGAGAGTATAATTTAGACGGTTCGGGTGTTGTTGTATACGTGGGAACGATGGATAAAATGAGACATCTGGATACGTTGATTCATGCGATTTCAGAGGTGAAGAAGAGCGGGAAAAGGGTGAAGCTATTGATGGTTGGCGATGGCGATGACAAAACCGATCTCGAAAGACTTGCCCGCGAACTCGGTGTCAGTGATGACGTGGTGTTCACAGGACAAGTTTATTCCGATGAAGTCCCGAATTTTATTGCTGCGGCAGATATTGGAGTATCGCCGGTTCCGCCGTTTGATTTTTACAAGTTCAGTTCACCAATTAAACTGTTTGAATATATGGCGGTCAGAAAACCGGTTGTGGCGAATAAAGAGATACCAGAACATGAGGAAGTTATCCGGAAGAGCGGCTGTGGTGTTCTGGTGCAGTTTACTGGCGAATCGTTTGCGGAGGGGATAATTGAATTGTTGGATAATCCTGAAATGGCAGAGAAGATGGGTGAGAATGGATATGCGTGGGGCGTTACGAATAGGTCTTATGAAACGACAGCTCGCGGGGTGGAGACGAGGTGTCTTGGACTTTTGAAGGGTGGGATCTAATAAAAAGACACGGAGATGAATCTATGAGGCATGTAGACGAGAAACATGGGGGAGCCTCGAACATGGTCACCTTTTACCATGATATCGAGCAAGATATTGATAGTGAAGCAGATCCCGGGGAATGCCGAAAGGTTGTAAAGGAATTTTTAGAATTAGAAAAGCGATACGAGGTTCCTGCAACTTACAATGTTGTAGGGGCGTTGTTCCAAGAACAGCCCGACCTCATAGAATGTATCCTCCATGAAGGCCAGGAAGTTGCTTTTCACTCTTATAACCATCAATCCGACTGGCAGCCCCTATACTACTCCGATGAAATTGATCTGTGCAGAAAAGCTTCCCCCATACCTTACGGATACCGCTCTCCAAGGTCACAATGGGACCGAAACACATTAAAAACGCTCTGGGAAAGAGGATTTCTATGGAACGCCGAATGTGATACACATAAAGAACCTTACTTTATCCATAACGGGTTGGTACGTTTGCCTATAGCTACCGACGACTGGCTAATTCATACCGGGGACATGGATGTCGATGAGTGGGTTAAACAATTCCCCGGGCTACTGAAGAGAAGACCTTACTTTGGTTTTGGTTCTCATGACTATATAACCAGTTTTGCACCCAAAGAGCGGCTTAAAGCATGGGAACGGGTGTTACAGATGGCGGTTGAAAACGAAGTGCTCACGGTCACATTCTCAGAAGCAGCAGATCTATTCAGACGTGCGAAAGTTTCGCGATATTACAGTAGCACTGCAAGGGATTGGAATCGCGGGACAAAAACGCTTTACCGGACAAAGCGCTTTCAGGAACTGATCAGGGGTGAAGCCGAAAGACTGGATCAGCCGGTTGTCGTTGATCTGGGTTCTGCCGGGGGAGCGCTCTCGTTGCCACTACAAGATATTGCAAAGAAAATTTACTTGATAGACAATGCTCCAGGTATGGTCGGAGCGGTTAGTTCAAACGACCGCATCCAGGCATGCCAGGGCGATGTCACGGAGTCCAACCTGCCTGACAGGATGTGTGATTTTGTGATCTGTGCCCGTATAATCGAATACCTGTTCTGGCCAGATCGCCTTGCTGATGAGATCAAGCGAATCGGCAGGATCGGGGCTACATATCTCATAACATTCCCAGCTTTTCGTGAAACTCTTCCGCCCCATGCGGGACATGCGCCAGATAGGATAAGACACCATTTCACGCCCGATGAAATCCGGAAGTGGGCAGACCAGATCGGCCCGGGTAGTCTCATCGGCATCCAGTATGATGTGGCAGAACCTGACAGTCCCGAAACAGAAGAACGCTACCGGGCAATCGAGAATGTTCCTCCACCGAATGCATATCCAACGAACTGGGTATGTATCGGGAGTATCGAGAACGATCCTGCAACGAAACACCATAAAAAGATTATTCCAGTGTCGGCATTCGATTTCCGTTTCCCGGGTGATCGCTACGAGCGTATTCGGATGTGTATGGATTTAGTGAAAAGACACATTCCGAAACCGATCCTGCGACTTGGGAAGTGGGTTAAGGGCATATAGATGGAATTATGCAGTTCCGGAGATCAAATTTATCTTCCCAATATTTGCTTAAACAATTGCAGATCGTCATCCGAAAACGCTCTTGTTAGATATAACACAAGACAATACAGACTTGCTGCTAAAATAATCACTAAAATCAAATTAAACTCCATGAATTGATAGATAACAACCCCCATAATCAGACTGGCGATCGAGGGCTTTATCAATATCTTGCCTACCGGAAGTTTATAAAAGCTTTTAGAGATGATGCTGAAGAACAAGGCGATGAGAAGCGTTTCCGTTATTATCGTTGCTATCGCTGCCCCGACGTAACTAAAGGAGGGGATCAAAACCAAATTTAATACAATATTTACCAATGCGGCACACCCTGCAATAGCTGCCATCCGGTTCTGTTTATTTAGTGAGACCAGTACAAATGCCATGCAGAAGTATGAAAAAAATAACAGGACATCCCACGACAATATCTGAAGCGCAGGTATCGAATGATGAAATTGCTGACCATAAAAAAGAAGAATAAACCGATCTGCAAGCAGCGTTATCCCAACAGCAATAGGCAACCCCATGATAAATAAATACTTAAACGACTTTTCATAGACTATCTTCAATAAATCCGTAGAAGATGCATGATAGCCAGCCATTAATGGAAAAAGAGCATTCATGAATAGGTGTGGAATTGGTTTAAAACCTAAAACCAGATTATACGCGGCATTATACCATCCAACTACCGCATCACCTTTCATCATCGAGAGCATCACGGTATCTATGCTTGTATATATCAAACCAAAGATTGATAACATGCCGATCGGCAGTGCAACTTTCATTGTACTCTTCCAAAACCCAAAATCCAGTTCCATCTTCGGTTTCACAAACCTCCTCGTACATATCACAAAGCAAAATAGTAAATCAAGAATACCCGACAGGATAAAAACCATTGCAAGTTCTATTAATCCATAACCCATGAACAGAACCAATAATCCCAGTGAGAGTCTGATCACGGTTGCGAAAATCGTGATACTTGCTT
>MAXT01000292.1 GCA_001751225.1 Desulfuromonadales bacterium C00003107
GGGGACCTGACGGCTGAAGACCTTCAAGGTATTTCTCAAAAATCCTGTGGCGTTCTGCAAGGCCTTGGTCCGCAGATTCAGTGGGTTGAGAGCTATGTGACCGCTGATAAGATTTATTGTGTCTATATTGCCCCTAATGCAGAGATGGTAGTAGAGCATGCCAAGCAGGGTGGATTCCCCGCGAACAGCGTTGCCGAAGTAAAGACCGTCATCAGCCCAATTACGGCTGAAGGTTAAATCCAGAAGTATCTAGAGGATCTGCATGGTGCTGTCTTTAACTTTGATCCTGCTCTTAACCGAGCAGGATTTTTTTTGCCAAAGCCGGATTAGTTGATGTAGGGTCACATAGAATGCTTCTGAGCCATTGACGGCGGGGAGTGGACGAATTATATTGTTGGTCGGTATTCGATACGACAATCAGTTTTGATCTGTCTATGCGGAAACAAGCTTTTATCTAAAAATCCCGGGTGTCATGATGAACTCGAGTTTAAGGTCATTAAATTTAAGGAGAGGTGGTAACAATGCTTTTCAGAAACAAGTGCAATGCCTGTGATTATTGGACTGTATATGATTTACAGGTGACCGGTGATACGGCAGTGAAAACCTGTACTCACTGCCAAGACGCGAATGAAATTGTCTGGGACAGCTCCGCCGAAACCTTGATTCGTGATGGTGAAAAAGATATCCGTGCTCTGGAAGGCCATTTCCCCGAGTTAGTTAATCTGAAAAATCGTGGAGACTACGTTCGCTTCTAACCTGTGAACTGAGCAGGTTTATTTCCTATCAACAAGGCATTAAATCGATGATCACCAAACGAGAAGTTAAACCGATTTCACATCGGCAAAAATGTAGCAAGTGCGAATTTTATACGGTGTTCCAAACCGTTCCTGTGGGTGAAAAAGCCATTAGTACCTGCACCCATTGCCAACATATGGTAGAAATCCCCTGGGATCATGAGATCAAAGCGGCCGTCAAGAACAAGGAGAAATTTCTGAAAAACCTAGAAGAGCTTTATCCGGAACTTAAAGATTTGAAAAACCCCGGGGATCATATTTCCCTGGATTAATATGAAACCTTGCCGGCGATAGGTTCGAAATTTTTTGGAGGCGTTATGATTCTCAGACTGATTATTGAAGATGCAGAAATGGCTCGGAGCAGAGGGCTGGAAACGGTAAACGAACTGGTTAACAATGAGTCCTTCTGTGCAGGGTCCACAGGCTACCCCGTTTTTCAACTACCCGACGAGGAAATGCTTGACTGTTTCACGTTCCGAAAGTTGCGCGACGAATGCGGCGCACGAATCGAAACCAATAATCTGTCCAAGCTTTGCATGGGGATAGGAATCCCCCGTGACGAGCCGGGTGTGACGGTGATTGATTGATTTTTTTGCAAAATGCCAATAGTTAAAAGAAAAAAACCTCCTTGTCTACGCAGGGAGGTTTTTTTAACAAAAAGACTGTTGAGATTCTATTGAAAAATGTTTGAGTTACTCCTCTTTGATTGATGTCTTTTGGCCGTTTAAAAAGCATTTTACGATACTCCAGATAGCCAGGGTCAGAACGATGCTTACGTATCCATCGACAGCGTAGTGCCAGCCGAGATGAACCGAGCCAACCTGAATTAATATCGCGTACAGGATGAATGGCAGACCGGTCCAGGTGTGCAGCTGTGAATAGACAAGTGCGAGTAATACAGCGATGGAAACATGCATACTGGGCATTGCTGAAATGCCGCCTAGTGGCATAAGTTTACCGATGCTGTAGGCATCCCAAAGGGTATCCTGAACCCTTGTCGCCTGCAAATCTGGAATCGTGCGAAGATAGGCCAGCATGGTGGAGTAAGTCTCGGCTGAATCGGGGATTACATGTGCATAATAACAGGGGCCGACGGAGGCCAGAAGCGTAGCTGCCACGTTGCCGATAAGAATCCAGCATAGAGACAAGCTTAACAGAAACTGCAGACGGAGAGCTTTTCTTCGGGTGCAGGCCATCCACAGCATCGTGTAAAGAAAAATTGCCCCCCAAGTCGCATAGCCTAAGTCAATGAACCGAGTCAGTTCCGGATGCCCCAACCATGCTTGCAAGAGATCCCAAGGATTGTGGTTGAAATGAATCAAGTAGTCCAGCTTGGACAACATCCGGTCACTGTCAAAGGTTTTGAAAACAGGAATGGCCTGTTTCATGCTGCTGTAAGAGCACATAAAAGGAGGGATAAGTAGATAAACAATTCCAAAACGTAACAGAGCATCACTGGAAAAATAATCCCGGCGGAGATCATGGAAATATGAAGGCAGGCACGATAGGCCAGAATGAAAATTGACGATCAGGAATATTAAAGTTTTCACGGAAAAAAATATTATAAAAAAAATTGACAGACTTTTGTTTAGCTCGGAATAGTAAAATGTAAGGCTGACCATTATTCTGGAGTCACTCAAGCCGTCAAATAATAAAACAATCACATAGTAGACTAGGCAGAGGACGATCAGCAGGGAATGGTCTCTTAGGCTTGATTTGATTCGATTCATATTTTATTATTCAGGAGATAGAGGGGTTTTAGATAGGCCGAAAAACTGTAGTAATCTCTCAGTTGTAAACCATATCGCTAGTGTGGCCAACACACTGATATACCCATCAATAGCATAATGACAGCCCAGATGAACCGATCCAACTTGAATGATCAGCGCCAATAAAATCATTGTAAAAGAAAACCATTTGTTTATGTTTGAAAAAGCGAGTGCAGTTAATGTTGCGATCGATACATGCATGCTTGGCATGGCAGATATGCCTCCCCAAGGTATGAAGATTTCATGTGTGCGGGTATGCCATAGAACATCTTGGATCTGAACGGCTTTGAGGTCAGGGATCGCACGAAGGTATCCCATCATGTGTTGGTAGGGATTTGTGCTTGTGGTAATGACTTTGCTATAAAAACAGGGCCCAACGGATGCAAAAAACTTTGCAGCCACATTCCCTATAAGAATCCAACAGGCCGAAAGGCTATAGAAGTATTGTAAACGAAGAAAATTTCTTCGACTTACTGTTATCCAATATATTGTAAATAGATACAGAGTTCCCCAAAACAGGTAACAATAATCAATAAATCTAGTTATTATTGGCTTTCCAATTAGACTCTGAAGAATTTCCCAAGGAATATTATTTCCGTGTATTAAGTAGTCAATCCTATGAAAAATAAGATCATAGGTATTGTTATATAATGGAATCCCTTGCTTGATATTATTGTAAGAGAACTTGAATAGTGGAAGAAGTAGGAAGAGTATGATTAGTCTGAATATATTATCCCTGGTTACATATTCCGTAGCCAGTTCATGCCAACAATCCCTCAGGCCTAGACACCCCTTTTCTCTATTTTTAAACAAGTAAATAACGCTTTTTGTTGACCAAAAAATGAAAAAAAACGGGACGAAATAGCGTGTATAGATGGTAAAATGGAAGAAAAGGGTCTCAATTGTGTTTCTGTCTGAATAGGGACTATTAAATAATGAAATGAAAAAATAGGTTAAACATATTAAGGATAAAAATAACCAATGATTTTGATAGGGTTTTCTTTTCTTATCCAAACGCATCTACCTCCTTTGATTTTATGGTCGAAATGATATGCCATCTGTCTCGCGTCAACTAT
>MAXT01000293.1 GCA_001751225.1 Desulfuromonadales bacterium C00003107
TTTAATAGATAAAAACTGGATGTTATGAAGTCTGGTGGCATAGCAAAAAGCCTCGCAGTCATCTGACTGCGAGGCTGAAAAAAACTGCTTCAAGTTAGCATATCTGCTCATTCTGATAAAAACCATCCAGAGGCTCTTAAGCCCCCCCCCCACCTGTTATCAGGTAAAACCGTCCAGGCATTCTTGGTGTAAAGGGTGTAACGCCGCCAATTCCTTGTCGGGGGACCGCTTATGAGTGGTTACCTGCCTTGTCCGAATATCGTCCGTTTATGCGTAGCTGAAGCAGTCAGCCAAGGGTGGTGTTTCTGACTTCAAGCTTGGTGGTTCGTTTTGCCGGGGAAGGTAGTTCTGACTTCAAGTTTGTGAAGGACTGCCTTCACTAGGGAGGTGGTTCTGGATTTACCTTTCAATCCTCATCAGGCGTGAATGTCACCCTACCAGGCTTGGCGGGCCATCCAATATGTCAGGGGTTGTGAGACGACGACTATCCAGCCCCCTTCAACCGACAAAAAGGAACTTCCAAAACATAATTCCCTCCAGTTCCTCCCTGCGTCTGCCATCGCATATACTTAATGGAAAAGCGTGCGCCTCATTAGCCGGCCTCGGTATGTATTGGGTTTTAGTCCCATGTTTCTACGTTTACAAGCAAGTTCTGCTGGTATATAATCCAGTAAATTTATTTTGGAGCTAATAATGGATGAGGTAGTTATAGAGATCTACAGCAAGGGCCGATGGCACAAAGCGGCGCAGTTTAGCCTTTATGGGAAAGACTACGGCTCAGGTTTTCATGCAAAGGGCAGTCTCTCCTATGGCTTCGACTATGTACTGCCGCGCATGGAGGAAAACCGTATTGTTGATCGCGTCGGGTGCCTCTACCCCATCAACTTTGATCTCTATAGCAGCGAGAACTGGCCGGCCTTTTTGCTTGATTTGTTACCGACCGGCGCAGCCCGGGACACCTGGCTCAAATCCCTGGGGCTGCGAGACGACGAATCGTCCTGGTGGCAACTATTGCGTTTTGCAACAGGGAATCCACCAGGAAACCTTCGTATTGCCGGAGCTGCCGTCGAAACACCAATTGAGCATCCTGGTTTCGACAAGCAGGAGATTGTCGAGAAGAACGTCGATTTTATCGAGTACGCCGAGGCTAACGGGGCTTTGGTTGCCGGGGCTTCCGACGTCCAAGGGCAGGCTCCCAAGTTTCTGCTTGTGGAAGACCACAATAATCGTTGGCATGCAGAAGGGGCTTTGCCGGATGACCAAACTAAGTGCCATTGGCTAGTCAAGTTCCCAAGGGGCAAAAAAGAGGCTGACCACCGGGTGCTTCTCAACGAGGCTCCGTATTACGAGGTGGCCCGCGCTTTCGGTGTGCGAACAGGCGCTCCTTTGGAGTATCAGGATGATGCTCTTTTTGTGCGCCGTTTTGATCGCATAGTCATTAAGGGAAGCGTTGAGCGTCTAGGAATGGAAAGCATGGCCTCGGTCTGCGACATTAGCGAGTTTGGCCTCAGAGGCTCCCACAACAAAAATTGCGCGACGATCAGGCGTTTCGCGACCGACCCGCACCGTGAAATACTGGAATACATCAAAAGAGACATCCTCAACGTCGCATTGCGAAACACCGACAACCATGGACGAAATACAGCTTTCCTAAAAGAACCTTCAGGAAACATTGCCCTTTCCCCGCTCTATGACTTTGCGCCGATGTTTATGGACCCCGAAGGGATTCCCAGGGCTTCCCGCTGGGACGCCGAAGGTGAAAGGGAGATCGGCCAGCCGGACTGGGTCCAAGTGGCCGAAGACCTGGAACGGGAAACAGGCTTTTGCAGCACGGAACTTCGCCTATGGCTGTCAGACCAGGCCCCGACTGTCGAGCGTCTGCCCGAGATGATGAGCTATTGCGGTGTCGAGGAGGCCCTGGTAGAGGCTCTTACCGGAAGAATTGAAGTAGTGGCCAAGAAGCTTCAAGAAGCGCGGCCGTGAGAATGGAGGATCTGCTATGAAGAGACCTGACGATAAAGAAATAACGCGGCTGCGCCATGAGCTGTTCGATGACATCGAGGCTGGTCGAATAGGTTTGGCAGAAGCGACACGGAAGATGCGCAAGATGTTAGGGATGAGTCAGCGAGAATACTCAGAGAAAATCTTAAATATCGGATTTGAAACCCTGCAGGCTGTTGAAACGGGGCATGGAAACCCGACCCTGAAAACCCTTAGAGCTATCGGCGCTCCCTTCGGCCTGGATGTCGGGTTTGTCCGTAAAAAGCGATGATCTGCGAATGATTTCTTTGAAGCATCGTCTGTTTATGCGCAGCCAGGTGAATGCATTCAGTAGATAAATGAGCCTTGTCTCGGTTTTTGAAAAATACCACCCATGAGACATGAAAGGCCCGCCAGTAGAATTGGCGGGCCTTTCTCATATTGCAGGGTTCGCAAGAATCTCAGAT
>MAXT01000294.1 GCA_001751225.1 Desulfuromonadales bacterium C00003107
CCACAGACCGGTAGTGGCAATACCGGATCCATCCAATATTGAACTGCAGTGCAGGCCATGTCATACTCAGGTAGCACAAATCGTGATCAAGAACCCCAGCAAGCACACAGAAGAAGCCTGCTCCTCCTGTCATTCCGAAAGTCATGGCAGGATACCTGATTGTTCGGAGTGTCACGAAAATCACAGCCCGTCGGTAGAGATGAATTCGCCGGAATGTCTCGCTTGTCATCCTGTTCACGAGCCTTTGCAGATCGCCTATTCCGGGGAAGTAGAAAAGAACCTGGTATGCGCCGGATGCCATGATGTGCCGTTTGAGGACCTTAAAACCCATCAGACCAAACATTCGGAATTGGCATGTGCGGAATGTCATCCTACTCATAAAGAACTCATGACCTGTCAGGATTGTCATGGTGACGCGCCTCATAATCCAGCAATACACAAGAAATATCCAAGGTGTGCAGACTGCCACAGCATAGCGCACGATTTGCGCATGTAAGCGCAATCAACAGAGAGTTAAGAATGGGGGAGGGGCTTCCTAAAGGCGTCTCCCCCCTTTCTTTTGGAAAGGGCTGACCCCTTTAGCGCGATCTGGGTTTTTTCGATGACGGTACGGCCAGGAAGTTCGGTTCGGATCCAGCCTCTGGAAGCTCGGCAGTACTAGTAGCCACCTCCAGGACCTGGACCCGGTTGTTGAAAAAGTCCGCCACTATGAGATTTCCACGAGCGTCAACGGCCGCGCTGGTGGGAAAATTGAACCAGCCGGGACCCCAGCCCCTTCCACCGAATTCGAAAAGGTAGCGGCCGGCGAGGTCATAGACCAGGATAGTCTGTCGCATGTAATCGACAAGAAAGATGCGCTCCCTTTCTTCATCCACAGCAAGGCCCCTTGGACGGCTCATCTTGCCGCGGGAGCCTCCCTTCTGTCCAAAGGAGAAAAGGAAGTTTTCTTCTGGGTCGTAGACATACACCTTGCTGGTCTCCTCGCTGAGAAGGTAGAGGCGGCCTGCCGTGTCCGTGCAGACTTCGAGTATAAGGACCGGGCTGCTCGGCCTCGACACGGCCTCAGGTCCGAGATCGTGTTTTTCCTTGATGTTCCCCCACACCGTGTCCAGTGGTGTCAGGTGCCTCAAGTAATTGCCGTCTCTGTCCAACACAAGGACGCCCCGCGAGTTTATGCCGGCTACGTAAATCCTTCCGTCATGGCCAAGGGCCACTCGCCGCGGGATGAAGGTCTCGGCCCCATCGAATCCCCCAAACGTTATTTCTTTGATAAGAAAAAAGGCCGCGTTAAGGATGGTGAGGCGGGCCGATCTATCATCCTTCCGGCCCTGGCAGATATAGAGGCGGCCATCCTTATCGACATTTACCCCGTATGGTGCATCCACACCCCTGCCCGCTCCAAGAGAAATACGGGGGAAGAAGTCCGGACCGTAGATAACGATCCGGCCACGCCCCGAGTTGATTACATAGAGCTCCTCCGAGGTACTATCAAAGACGACTCCAGAGGGACAGGCCAAGGGTGCCCCATGGTCGTCTACAGTCAGGATGACCACAGGCTCGACCGGTAAAGACTCCGCAGAAACGCAGACCGGTCCTATCCCGGACCCGGCAATAAGCCAGAGCAGCAAGACGCCCGGTAGAAAAAGACAAATGCACTTACGGTGCCGACCAACTCTGTTCATATCCATATTACCAACAAGTTGACAATACTAGAGATTTTAATTAATTACACACATATCGAACGGTGGATTTCACAGACGTGATTTCAAAAACCGTAATCAAAATTCAACGAGTCCCCGCTTGAATTGGTTGCGCAATTTTTCGGGTCTGGGAGGAGCTATTTCAAATCTTAGTTTTAGGCTACCAAGAAATGGAAGGCCCCGGTGGGTTTCCTCATTTATCTTGCCAAAAAGATTTTCCAATGCTTGATGTTGCCTTTCCGGATAATGATCCTGCCATTTTAGAATTAATTCATCTTTTACTCGGCAAAGGATGGCATTTGATCCGATTATAAACTCCGGCCTTAAGGTGCCTATGGTTTTCTTGGTTTCGTTGGGATTTCGAGCTTCCTGGTAATCCTGACAGAGCATTTCGAAAAGTATACGAGCCAAAGTCACAACGTAGTAATGAACGTTGATTTTGTGTGGATCGATACCAGGAATATTATCAAAAAAATAGTTGCCGCAAAGATCTTTAATGCCGTTTTCAATTGTCCATCGAGACCTGTATTCTTCAAGAACATCACTGCTGCCCAAGCCTTTAAGAGTCGAACCAAAACATCGCAATCGACCTGTTGATTCTTTCCGTTTTAAAACACATTGAAGTGTTTGGTCTGTCTTCTGAATTGGAATTTCAAAAGTTTGTTCCGAATAGGTGTGATCTTCATCATAAAAAAGCCAGGTGGGGTTGGTTTCCAGGAATGAGTTGATATGTTTTTTGACTCTCTTGTTTTGTTTGATACACATGGTCAGATCAGCTCCTAAACCATCCTTGGGATCGACAACAAATTTCCAAATATGTTCGGCAGTATATTCGCTGTCAAGATAAATGTGTTCTACTGCTTGACTTCCCAAAGACTCTTGAAGAAGTTCCAGGATATATCTCCTGAGTGTGGTGGTTCCTCTGGCCCTTCCGTTGCGAAATTCAATCGAAATTGGAGCTCCGCTGTCTACATCCCATGCTATATGGGGGCGAAAGCCCGGAAAGCAAATCTTTCGCTTTGGTGAAGGGCCTTTACCTATGTTTTTAAGTTCTATGTCATCACCGGTATAATCTCGCATTTTGAAATCAAAAGCAATGCGTTTACCGTCAATTAATCGGTGTTGTTTTGCTGCTTGCGTCAAATATTGGCGCAATTGAAGCAGAGTGGAATCATCGATTGATGCCAGCCCATTCAAAAGAGAGTCATTGCAAGGCATTGCCACTAAACCAGCCATGAGAGGCAGAGTAAGTTCATGAGTCCGACAAGCTTTGGATACACTAGAAATACCTTCAAGAATTCTTCCCAGGTTGAGGAGAAGTAATGAGAACCAGCTATAACCTTGATGTGGGTCCAAATCAATCAGCGTAGAAGCCTTCTCAAAGATCTTCAAACGATTCAAGTAAGGAAGAAAAAGAAAGATACCAGGATTGGCAAGAGGAGCTGATTGCTCGGCCAGGTCTTTGACAAAAGAAATGAACCCCAGATCTAGCCGTATGGAGCTAACCACAGGCAACTCCTTAGTTGATAGTTCATAAGCGTCCTCGCTTTCGGGTTTCAAGAGCCGTTCAAGGTCTCCCTTAAATTGTGACTGGAACTTATCAACGTTCCATCGGGTAAAGATATTGGTCAGACAAGTAGCATTAACATGGATCTTTTTGGACTCCAGGACCTTCAAATAATGGGCCTCGTTTTTTTCCGGTTTTTGAATTTTGGAAAGGATAATGCGGCCTTCCTCGGCAAAGCCTAATTTGGAATTTCGAAATGAAGACCTGGTTCGATCAACCAGACCTAAAAAACCCACAGAAAGGAAATTCTTTTTATGTTGTTCAAACGACACCCGTGAGCCCGGATAGCGTTTAGTAATACCTCTGACTCCCATAGTGCGAAAGACTTCTATAAGAATTTGCAAGCGATCGTCCTTATGAAAAAATACTTCTCTGACAAGTGATTGCGACTGAAGTTGGCAAAGCCGAATCACTTTAAGGTTTAAGGACCAAAAGTCCACATGCTTATACTGTTTGGTTCCGGCTGCCCAACCGTAGGAGGCATAAAGGTGACGCATGAGCGAAAGCGAAACATTGCAGTTAAACCCCTTTATGATAAGGACCATTTTGGTGGCTGGAATCCATGGTCGGGCTTTCTTGAGAACAAAGACCATCCGCTCCACTTCAAGAGGTAAGTCTTCGGTCAATTGTTGAGAGTCAAGACCAATTAAGCCTGCAGTGCCATATTGATGAAAAGCTGAAAGACTTTTTCGATATGCATATTCAGTCAACCCATAATTTTCGATGACGGTTTGCATGATAGCCCCATCAACCAATGCACAGCGCAGAGCTTCGTAGCGGATGCATGCGTTGTCAAAGAAGGGGTAAGGGATTTGATTCTGAAGATTTTCATGAACATCGAGTGTGGTTTGCAGGAAATGCGGGTATATGACTGCCATGATGTTCCTCCGTTAGTAAAGGCTTTATTTGAGGAACCATAGCACAAATGGCTATATTATGTAAAGGTTTTATTTGAGTCGGTCGCAAGCTCTTCAATCACGGCAAACACAACCAACACCTTGTTATCGCTGCTTTTATGGGGTTTACCTGGCAAACAGGCTGACGAAACATTCTCAAATAATACCTTAACGCTTTATAGCGCGGAAAAGAGGGCTGGCTCAAAAAATGTGTAGTTATCCATATTATAGTGCGTGGACTCAGCAATGGCTAACATCCTGAAACATGGTAGGTTTTATAGAACATCTCAAAATCACGGCTGAAAGGGGCAACACCCGACAGAAGCCGCTTTTCAACCCGGTCGGCATCGTTTACTTGAAATTCTGCCCTCGATTTCTCTGAAATTAATGCACTAAACTCTCTCGGACAAAGGCACCGGGAATCTTCGTATAGCGTAAGTGGTTGAAAATGCTGCATTTTATGGTTATTCCTTCAATATGAACTTTCAGGAAAATACGGTTAGTGCATTAATTAAATATACACTTATGACGCCCAAATCAAATGTCACCTAACCTAATTTTTAACTGCGCGGTTCGACCGGGATCACTCGCCGGAAACATGCGAGGCACTGACGTTGGAAAACCACGAAACCTGATACTGGGCACTGACCTGAAATTTAGTCCACGCTGTTTCCGGTCGGGTGAATTCCATTGTTAGCCGTTTCAGTCTTTCTATAAGATGTTTGTTCGTTTAACTTTTGCTGTAACCAAAGATTTACCAATGTCTCAATTTTCACACCACATAATTGGGCCTGACTTTCTATTGATGAAAAAAGTTCCAACTCAATCGGTATCGAACATGAAATCTTAAAATCTACGTCAGGGACATCGGTATCAA
>MAXT01000295.1 GCA_001751225.1 Desulfuromonadales bacterium C00003107
GAAAGGGGGAGATGACCAGCAAGGAAAGGTTGGGCAGGATACGTGAACCGTCGAGCAGACATAACGGCAACAGGATAGAAAGCAATAGCCCCAGCCCCAGAAACAGAAAAGGTTCCCGTAACACGCGACAAATTACCGGTAGCACTGGAAAACGATTGTTCCCTTGGAAACCACGCACGCGGCCGCCCCCTACCCCATATCACCAAAACCACAACAAATAAGAATTAACGCAGCCGTTATACCGCACTCCTTTAAGCCCTTCAAGGATATTATTTATATTTGAAATGCCAAAGCTTGGCGATTTTAATCCTGCCAGGCACAAGCTAAACCGGCCCATAGGGCTCATACAATCTTCTGTATTCTTCCAGCGCATAACGATCGGTCATACCGGCCAGAAAGTCACAGATGACCCGCTCCTTACCGTAGAGTTCGAATCTATCCTGATAGCTGCGGGGCAACAGGGTGGGATTGGTAATATAACTGTCAAAAATCATGCTCAGAAAGCGTTCGGCCTTGACCCGCATACGCTCGACCCGATAGTGACGGTACAAATTCTTGAACAAAAACCCCTTCAGTTGACGATTTTTGTGGTCGATCTCCTCACTGAAGGCGACCAATCGCGTCGGATGAAGTCGTACCAGAGGACCACTATCGATGCCGTGCGCCTCGATATTCGCCAGGGTCGTAGTCACTACGTCGTGAATCAAGAGACCGATGAGGTGGCTGATGGTTTGGAAAATGTGGCGTTCCTCATCCAGGGCGGGATACTTCTGACCGACGAGAACAAAAGCTTCCTGCCAGAGCTCTGCTTCTGCCAGTTCCGCCAGCTTGATGTGACCTGCCTTCAGACCATCATCGATATCGTGATTATTGTAGGCGATCTCATCGGCCAGGTCGATGAGTTGTGCCTCCAGCGAAGGCCGCTCGCCCGGGCAATATTCGACAAGATCCGCCGTAGCAGCGTGGTCATACTCCGAGGAATGCTTGATGATGCCCTCTCGGGTTTCCCAACTGAGGTTGAGACCGTTAAAAGTGGGGTACCGCTCCTCAAGAGTCTCAACGATACGCAACGACTGCCGGTTATGCTCAAAACCGCCAAAATTCTCCATCAGGCGATTAAGCACCTCCTCCCCCGTATGTCCAAAAGGGGTATGTCCCAGATCGTGTGCAAGCGCCAAGGCTTCGACCAGGTCTTCATTTAACAGCAGGCGCCGAGAAATACCCCGGGCTATCTGGGCCACCTCCAAAGAATGGGTCAACCGGGTCCGGTAGTAGTCGCCCTCGTGGTTAACGAAGACCTGAGTCTTGTATTCAAGGCGCCGAAAAGCAGCACAATGAATAATGCGGTCCCGGTCACGGGCGAAAGTCGAGCGAATGTCCTTAAACTCTTCCCGGTGACGACGACCTCGGCTTTCCAGACTACGGGATGCATAACTTGCCAGATCGGGTCTTTCCATAATCCCTCCTACGGAGATAGTACAATATCCTCGGCCTATTGACGGCAGGCCACCGGCATGGTAATTTTCTGGCTTTTTCGTAAGGTTAAAGCCATGCGTATCATCAGCGGAAGCGCCAGAGGTAAGCGGCTGGCAACTTTTGACGGCAATTCTATTCGCCCGACCAGCGACCGGGTGCGTGAAGCGCTATTCAGCATGCTGTTTAGCCGCCTGGGCAATTTTTCCGGCCAGCGAGTTCTAGACCTTTATGCCGGTTCCGGAGCCCTGTCCCTTGAAGCTCTCAGCCGTGGCGCATGCCATGCAACCCTTATCGATGATGGCAGGCAGGCCGCCAACCTTATCGAGCACAACGCCAGCACCTGTCAACTGCAAGACAAAATCAGCCTGATTCGTGGCCAAGTCCTCGACAAACTGGCCCTAACCCGGAACAACGCCCCCTTCGATCTGATCTTCGTCGATCCGCCTTACGACAAGGGCCTGCTCACACCAACCCTGGCGAAAATTTCCGAACTAAGCCTGCTGGCCGAAGATGGTATAGTATGCATTGAGCTATCCAGCAAAGAATCCCTGCCGGAACACGTCGGCCACCTACAGTGTATTGCCCAGCGCCGTTATGGTGCCAGCCAAGTCGGCCTGCTGACCCGCTGTCATTGCGAGGAGTCCCAGACATGAACGACAATATCGCCGTATATCCCGGCTCCTTCGATCCCATCACTAACGGCCATCTCGATATTATCCTGCGGGGGCTGAAGATCTTTGACAAACTGATCATCGCTGTGGCGCCAAATGTCAACAAGAGGGCACTGTTTAACATTGATGAACGGTTGGCGCTGATTCGCGAGACTTTGCGAGACTATCCTCAAATAGAGGTCGACACCTTTGACGGCCTGCTAGTCAACTACATGGAAGACAAGGGAGCGCGGGTATTGTTGCGCGGTCTGCGGGCCGTGTCCGACTTCGAAAATGAATTCCAGTTGGCCCAGATGAACCATTCCTTGAACAACGAGATGGAAACCCTGTTCATGATGACTTCAATTAACTACGGCTACCTGAGTTCATCCATTGTCAAAGAGGTTTCGTCCATGCGCGGAAAAATCGACGGCTTTGTTCCACCCTGCGTCGAAAAGGCCCTGCGCATCAAACACCCTCCCCTTTAACCCGTTGCCGAAGCATCACTGCGCGGTCCTCGTAGACAACATTTCTCCACCGCCATAGGCCAGCATCCTCAGCAAAGTTTTCCCGGCTATTCCTGCCACTGCTCCAACTTGGTCACAAACCGGTCGAGGGCATTGACCACCAGCTCCTCAAGGCGTCGGCCCTTATCCTTCGTCGCCAGAGTCGGATCGCCCCACACCCCGCCGGGCCAAAAGCGGCGTTTGTTCCGCACCAAAATCCCCACAGGAAAAGTTGGATACTCCCGCTCGGCCTGACCCTTAACCAGCTGCGGATGGGAGTGCAGGATACGAGAAGTCTCTATCTCTCCGGCATGGGAGTCATCCGCCGTTTCAATAAGACCGCGCCCTTCCTTGGCCGCCAGCATAAACTCGGTCAGCACGGCAATCTTCAGATCGGAAAAACGCTCTAGCAATGCTTCCCCGGCGTCAATCAGGGTCGCGGTATGGGTGCCGCCGGCATGGCCAGTAAGTAATATAATATTGCGCAGTCCCTGGCGATAAAGGGCGCTGACAATATCGATAGCCAAAGCACGCAGAGTTACTGTGGAAATCGAGAGGGTGCCAGGGTGCTGACTGGTTGATCGACAAACACCATACGGAACCGTTGGGGCGATGAAAATGGTTCGTCTTTCAGCCAATTTGCGACCTACTTCAACGGCATGCAGAGTATCGGTATTTAAAGGCAGGTGCGGACCATGTTCCTCCGTGGCGCCAAAGGGAACCAACACGGTTCGGGTTTTCTCCAGCCCGCGGATGAACTCCGGCATCGTCATTTCTTCAATAATCACGATTCCCTCCTGATAAAATGCAACATTCAGACATCCGCTTCGTTCAAATTAGTAGTTTGACCGGCATGAAATAAATACCCAAAAATGCGTTTTTACCGCCCGTTCGCTTTGCTCTCTAGAGAACGCAGAGTTCGCAAAGAAAACCAGGCAAACGGGTTTAGCCTTTCTCGGCGCCCTCTGCGCCCACGGCGGTAAATGCTTTTGTTTGAACGATACTACGCTTAAAAAAAGACGGGCAGCAAACTCAACAACCGGCCCCAACCGTTAAAGCAAACCGAGAAAAGCATGGGTCTGCGGAATGACCCGCACCAGACTATGAATGCTCGCTGCGCCTTCTTGCAAGCGGAACAGATGCGCCGCAGCTGTACCAACCTGCCCTGCCTTGGTAATCGGCTGTAAAATCAGCGGTGCCGACGGTGCCTTCAGGCGCACTATTTCGGCGGCCTGCTTCACCTCTTCAACGGTCGTCTCCATTCCCACCACCACCTTTACGCAGCAATTACGTTCAGCCGCAAGACCCAGAAATTCCTCATGGACCGCCCAAGGGGTCGGTTCACCGGTCTGCGAGGCCAACTTGATATCCATCGAAACCCAATCGACATGGGAAACAAGGGGTGCAAATGCCTCAGGTAGGGTCCCATTGGTTTCGAGATGAATCGGCAAAAGGGTGCGCAGAACCGGCAGCCAGTTCTGCAGCAGCGCGCTCTGCACCAACGGTTCACCGCCGGTGATACTGATGGAGTGATGCCCTCCGGGCAGACGGGCGCGCCAGTCTGCAACCAGGGCGGATAGCACCTCCAGCGAAACAGGATTAGACAGAGCGGAAAAACTGCCGCTCCCGGGGGCCGTTTCGACGCGACAAGCCTCCTGAGCATCAAAAGGCGTATCGCAATAGCGGCAGGCAAGATTACACAACGCCAGGCGTACGAAGATCTGCCGCCAGCCAATCAGCAGTCCTTCCCCCTGGACAGAGGAAAACACCTCAATGAGTTGGCCATCAGTCGGCGACATAGCTGGCACAGGCATAATCCGACTCCCAGACTGTCACTTTATCAATAGCCACGTTACCGTCGTTTAAAACCCCTTGTAACCCTTCATAGAGAAAGCGGGCGATGTTTTCAGAAGAGGGGCTGAGCTCGCGAAAAGCCGGCAGATCGTTTAGATACTTATGATCGAGAAGATCAAGCTGACGGTTGGTTTCCCGTTTGAGAACCTTGAAATCGACGCCAAGCCCGGCCTTGTCCAACTCTCTGGCAGTCACAGTGACCTCGACCTTCCAGTTATGGCCGTGCAGGTTTTCACAGTCCCCCTGATAATGCAGCAGGTTATGGGCTGCGGCGAACTGGGTATGAATGGTAAGGTAATACATAAGATTATCCCTTCTATCTACTTGTTTATTCGATTCTTTTCTCGAGATCATCACACCCTGCTTGATCTTCAGATGGCACCCGGAATTCCTCGTCGGCCCAGCAACCGAGATCGAGCAAACGGCAACGATTACTACAAAATGGCCGGTGAAGATTGTCCTGCCAGTGAGTCGTCTGCTGGCAGGTTGGGCATTTTATTTTGATACTATCATTCGATTGATGCTTCAAAGGGTTCGTCATTAGCAAAACTCTGATTTGAAAAATTTAGGAGCTCAAGATTGATGCTTTCGCAAAAACTCATAAGATGGCTAAGCATAAATTTCGCCCTACAAGGCGTAGTGGTTTTTCAGGGGTGAAGGCATACATATGG
>MAXT01000296.1 GCA_001751225.1 Desulfuromonadales bacterium C00003107
AGGGCATCGCGCTCGCCCGCCAAGCGGCGGATTTCATCCTTGAGTTGTTGCTGATTCATTATCTATCTTCCTTGAAGCTTTCGCAAAAAGTCATGGTATGGCCAAACAAAAAATCGACCTACAGGACATGGTAGGCTAAACTTTTTGCGACGCCATCGTCCTCGGCAAAGGGCTACAGGGCGGAACAACGGCTCGCATAATAGTGCAAAAGCCCTTATATGTCAAACCGTTATCAGTCTTTTCCAATACTTGACAGAATGGCCTGTTGCCGTTATTGTCCAAAGAATTCTAACTATCCTTCGATTTCCCGGATAAGGAAACCAGAATGTTCAATCTCGGCATGACCGAACTCCTCATCATTCTAGGCGTAGCCCTGCTGATTCTCGGCCCTAAAAAGCTGCCCGAACTGGCTCAGGCCTTGGGCAAGGGGCTGGCCGAATTCAAGCGCGCCACCCGCGACCTGCACGTGACCCTCGATGAGCCGGGCGAACCGGGAGAAATCGACCAGCCCGAGGAAAATCAGCCGGCCGAACCGACCGTGAAAGACCCTGAAGACCATGGATGAGCTCCCCGTCACCGCCCACCTGGAAGAACTGCGCCGACGGCTGATGATCTGTGTCAGCAGCTGGCTGGTCGCTTTCCTCCTCTGTTACGCGGTCTCTGAACGGCTTTTCCAACTCATCGCCCAACCGGTCCAGGCGGCCCTTCCCGAAGGCAGCTCGCTAGTCTTCATCAACGCCACCGAGCCCTTCTTCACCTACCTTAAAGTGGCCGCCCTCGGTGGGCTGTTGCTGGCGCTACCAGTTCTTCTCTGGCAGCTGTGGCTGTTCATCGCCCCGGGCATGTACGGTCACGAAAAGCGCTTTGCCCTGCCCTTTGTGCTGGCCAGCTGCAGTTGTTTCGCCGCCGGCACCTGGTTTGGCTTTCGTTACGTCTTTCCCCTGATGTTCCACTTTCTGGTCACTTTCGGCACCGACGGCGGCATGGAAGCTATGCTCTCCATGGGCGCCTATATGTCCCTGTCGAGCAAACTGCTGCTGGCCTTCGGCCTGGTCTTCGAACTGCCCATCGTCATCTTCTTTCTGGCCCGCATGGGTATCGTCGACCACCACTGGCTAGGCCGTCACCGCAAATACGCCATTCTTGTCGCTTTCGTGGTCGGCGCCGCACTAACACCGCCCGACATCATCTCCCAGCTCTCCTTGGCCGGTCCCTTTATGGTCCTTTACGAGGTCGGCATTCTGGCGGCGCGGCTTTTCGGCGCTCCGGCAAAGCCCAAGGATGACTAAGCTATTGCCATCGGCCATAAACAAGGGGCTCGAATGCCGATAAAACGCTCTCAGACCATCGCCCTGCTCTGCGTTATTCTGGCTGGCCTGACCCTCAGCGCCCTGGTGGCCAGCAGCTTCTACCGTCAGGAGCGGCGGGAAACCCTGGCCGGCTTCAACGCCGAAGTCGATGCCATAGGCAGCCAATTTTACCAGGAGCTGACCTTTCAATTCGAATCTCTCTATCTGCTCAGAGCACTGTTCAATGGTTCTACCGAGGTATCCGACGAAGAATTCCAGCGGGTGGCCCGCGAAACTCTGGACCGCCATTCGGACATCTTGGCCCTCGGCTGGGCACCACAAATTGAGCAACCGGCAAGCGAGCCGAGCTATCCTCTCAATTACCTCGCCACCGAACAGCGCCGCAGCGGTCTACACGGCTTCAACCTGGGCGCGATACCGCCCATACGTCCGGCCCTGCAAGCAGGCCATGCCCAGGGCACCTTGCAGATGGTCGTTCAGTTTCCCCTGTTTGCCCAGGAACCTGAACTTCCAGGGGTACTGGCCCTGCTACCGGTCCTTAAGGCCAACACCTCCAACGGAGACACGGCCCCCTTGCGAGGCTTTATCATCGGTTTTTTCCACATTGAAGATCTGCTAAGCAGACTGCTGGAAAAACATCCCGTCTCCGACTTCGACCTGGCTCTGCTGGATAATTCAATGGACCCAGAACATCGGCTCCTCTATCACCATCAATCCAAGGTTGGCCTAGCCGTCTCAACAGCGACCTATCGCGCTCCACTGCCGACGGTGGCAGGCCACCAATTGAATCTTCAAGCCCGCCCAACCGACAACTACCTGAGCCGCCACGGCAGTCGAGTTCCTCTTTTGATCATGCTGTCCGGGTCCCTGTTTACTTTTCTGGTGGCGGCTTATTTGAGAACAACGGTGGTCCGCTCGGCAGCGATCGAAGATCTGGTAAAAGCCCGTACCCGCAAGCTGAACGAAACCAACGATAAACTCGTCAACCTGTCGATGACCGACGGCCTGACCGACATCCCCAATCGGCGGAACTTCGACAGCCATCTGGACGTTGAATGGAAACGGGGCATTCGCGAAAAACAGCCCCTAACCCTGATGCTGATCGATATCGACTGCTTCAAAGCTTATAACGATCATTACGGCCATCTGCAGGGCGACCAATGCCTGCGCCGGGTAGCCAAGACTCTTCACGATCAAACCTCCCGGCCGCGAGATCTGGTGGCCCGTTATGGCGGCGAGGAATTCGCTCTGATTCTACCCCATACGGACTGCGCCGCTAAATCTTTGGGCGAGCAATGTCGGACCGCCGTCGAGGCGCTGGCTCTACCCCACACAGCCTCGGGCATTGGCGACAAAGTCACGGTCAGTGTCGGCATCGCCAGCATGGTCCCGCAACGGGACAGTCAGCCCGTCGATCTTATTGCCCAAGCCGACCAGGCCCTCTACCATGCCAAAAATACCGGGCGCAACCGGGTGGTGCTGGCCGACTAGGTTGAAGGGCCTATCACGTCTTACGCCCTAGGTGTTGAGTGCCGCCGAACGCAGGGAT
>MAXT01000297.1 GCA_001751225.1 Desulfuromonadales bacterium C00003107
GTGCTCCCAACTGGTAATGCTTTAGGTACGCTGAAAGAGCTTCATTTCCTCATGTCACATACCGAAGACATCATAATAGAGGATAAGAATTATTCAAATCCCTTCAAGTTGTTCTTCCTTTTAGGGCGTGACCTTCAAGGTCAGAACAGGGATGAGGAACTGGAAAGGGCGATACCAAGGTTCCTTCTCGATCTCGGATTTCTGCCGGGAGGGACGGTCGAGACGAAGGGTAAGTGGCTCGACCTCAACGATCTGCAGAACCGAGCGAGGGGTTACGAAAATCGGTTTGATTCCTTAGGCTATTACGAGTGCGTGTTCCCGAGCGATAAATTGTTCCTTTTTTATGACATTGAGGATGAGATACCGGTGGTCAGGCAGAGGCTGGTAGAGATAGAGGCGAAGACTGCGGATATAAGGGGAAAAACAGATTTGCAGCGTGGTGAATTGGAACGGTTCGAGGGCAGGATAAGAGAGGTTCAGCGCGAGATAGATAGATACGAATCGGCGAGTGGACTGTTTTCTCATGTGAATGCAAGAGCAACCGCGGATGCCAAGGCGAAACTGAATAGAGCGAAGAAGAAATTATCGGATTTGAAAGAAGGCGTGTTCAACCTGGAGATACGGGTAAGCGATGCAGAGGAGGAGAAGCGAGTGATGGAACGGAAATTAGAACGGCTTGAGGCGTTAAAGAACAAGCTGCTCCGGGAGATAACAACGCCGACGAACACGCGAAGCTATCATCAGATAGAGTTATCAGAAGAAGAGGTACGCGACTTAAAGAAGAGCAGGGAGGACCTGAAGAACCTATCGTTCTTAGAGATTATGAAGAAACTCGATCGAGAGGACGAGTATTTCAGGTGGACGCATTCACCGATAAACGAAGGGGACGTTATATTCAATCCAATGCTAAATTACCGTCATGCGATCGAGAATACCATGACATCGAAATATATAGACATCCTCAACGATTACGGATTCCTGACGATAGATGCGCAGGGGAATGTGGTGAACGAGGAAGAGAAATTCGGGCATTTCATCGCGGTATTGAGTACGAGAGCGGATAATTTTGATGATGGACGGCTCGGAGGTGGCGCGTTCAAGACCATGGTGACGGAACGATTTGCAAAAGATGCAGACGTACTGAAGCTGGATGCGCCTGCGCGTGCACACAGTTTTGCTATATACACGCTTATGATTGGACTGCAACCATGGGCTGCAGGTCCAGGACTGCCACCGCGACTGCGTGAACTTGAATGGATAGAGAAAGCATATAACGAAAGTGATTTTTCTAAGCTGCAAAGACATCATTCGCTCTTTTATGGGACCAGCAAGCCGTTTTCCCTAATCACTGATATACCGTACACGCCTGGCGCGGAAGAGAAGAACAGGGATATGGTGACGAGTTACTGGAAGAGTTACGAGGTAATAGAGCCTGAAGTAATATGGGATAACGTCCCTATCCTGCTTGCGCAATGTTTGAAGATGTTTGATGATTTGTTAGTTGGGCTGGATATTGCGGGAGATATAAAGAATGTGCGTGTCCCTGACCAGGAGAGCTACTCGATAGCGAATTTCACGATGCTGGTGCACGAGCTTGAAAATGCGAGTAAGAACATGGAGAAGGTAAAGCAGTGGACGAAAGGGGCAGGACGTGGCTTTACGCACCTGAAAGATGAACTTGACGAATTAATATCCAGATTGAGAGGTACAGATGCAGGGCAACCGGCGGAAGACAAAGCGGGGAAAATGCAGAGGATGATAGACGACTCAACGCGAAACATGGAGACATTACTTGACCGGATTGAGGATATGTCGAACAGCTTCAGTAGCGACATAGAAGTATTCGTGGAAAACGCGAAGGGTTTTATTGGTAATATACCTTCTGACGCGACTTCTTCAAGTGTGATACGACAAATAACAAAGGCGGAGACAGAGATTTCGCGGATACGAGAGAACACTATGAAAGCGGTGAATGGGATAAAAGAGATGGAAAGTCCTCTTGCAACGCTGTTATCCGCATTAAAAGAACTGAAGAGTATAACGGAATCAGAAGGGAAAGAAGCAGAGGGGGTTGTTGTTGAAGGGCGGAAGGGTAAGAGCGTAGAACTACCTGATTTGTCGTTGGATATGGGGAGGAAAGAAGGATGAGACGTATATTTGGTATTTTACTTGTCGTTCTGACAGTTGCAGGTTTGTTTTTAGCCGTAGGAACTGGTGATGCTGCGGTTCAGGAAGTGCTGAAGCTGGATGGGGAGAAGTCGTATGTCCGCAATTTAGATAGTGGAATTGAGAAGAACTATACGGATTTTGTGGATAGTAAGCAATTAGAAGGGGATATGCTTGAATTCCACATGTATGTGAGTAAAGCAGGGAGTCCGATTTTAGATGATTATGTGTTAGAATTGAGGACAAACCTGGAT
>MAXT01000298.1 GCA_001751225.1 Desulfuromonadales bacterium C00003107
TTCCAGCCGAGGGACGCTGGAAGTTGTTTTTCTGCCTCCAGGGTTATGCCACAGCTGTCGCGCAGGGCCAGCAGCCGGGTATGAAAGCTCTTCAGCTCTTGTTGTTGTCCGGTGGCCAGGTATCGGTTGCTCTGCGCTGCTGTTATCTGTTTAAAGTCATCGACGGCGGCCTGCCATTGATTCCATAACCGGGTATGCTTGGCTTCCGGCAGGTTTAGATTAAGGTCTTTGCCTGCGGCGATGATCTCCTCCAGTTCGGCAATAGCAGGCCTCCCGTTGCCAGTGGAGGATACGGCGGCCAGTCGTCGGTTCAGATCCTGAATGGCCGCTTCGTGGTGAGCACTGCGCTTGTAGGTGACCCCCCCGGCGAATAACAGCACAAGGCCGACCAGCCCGAGGAGGGTCAGAGCGACAGGGATAAAATTTTTATATTTTTGAAGGACTGTTGGCAAAGTGAGCATGGTGTATTCCTCGTAGTTGTCGCTAAACCTATGGGTACAGCAATAGTACAGCTCCGGCCGGATCGGCGTGGCTCATTATGCCCCGGATTACAATTTCCGCAGCCCCGGCAGGCTACGTAAAACAAGGTGCAGCGCCATCATACCGAATGTCGTCAGGGCCAGTGGCCAGCGCGTCCAGCGGGGCTGCAGGGTGATGCGGGTGAGGTTGCGGTTGGTCTCCAAAATATCTATTTCCCGGTAAACCTCTTCGATCTGATCCCGGTTCAGCCCTTTGGATGTTACAAATATGCGGCCGACGCTGGCTTCATCCGCCGTCGGTTCCATGGCTTTTTCTACCGCCTCATCGATCTCCCCACCGACGGAAATAATGTAGAAACGGACGCCGATCGCCTTCATCAAGGTGATGATGTTGACCAGGTTCGGTAGTCCTCCGCGTCGCACGTGGGCACGCTGGGTCGGTTCGATGCGGCCATCGGTAAAGAGGATAACGGCCATTCCCTTGCCGGGGGTGGCATGACGTATTTTCTGCGGGATATCGAGCAAGGCGCCCGGTGCCCCGAGCAGAAAACCCCGCATGCCGGCGATCTGTTCCACGCTCAGTCGGTTCTCCTCCGGCAACATGGAAAAAAATGCTGAAAGAGATAGCCATACCGCTTCCGAGGCGTTGGTGCCACCACCGGCACCCAGTTCCCGATAGATGCGCGAGTTGTTTTTGCTGCGTACCAGAGCAAGCTTGGCTTTGAGAAGATCCTTGTCGAAGGTCAAGGGCGCCAGTAGTTTGGCATAGCTGGAAAAAGCCACCAAGCCGATGTAATCCTTATCGCGGCGCATGTCGATAAAGGAAGCGATGCCGTCCAGGGCCAGGTCGCCCAAAGATTGGTCCGAAAACCGGCTGACCGGACGTTTCATGGAGCCGGACAGGTCAAGGGCGAGAAACAGCCATTTCGATTCGATGAAGTCCTCCACCGTCTCTTTCGAATAGCCTGGATTGACCAGGCTCAGGACCAGACAGGCGTACACCAGACTGAAAAGGATGCCGTTATAATTACGTTTCCAGAAACTCGGTCGCAGACTGGCCATTTCCGGAGTGATGGCCGGGAAGGGCAGCGTGCGCCGTGTGTGACGCCGCAGCACCAGGAAAAGCGGAGCCAGTAACAACAGCAGCAGCGCCAGGGGATATTCAAGTTCAAAACCAGGCATCAACATTAATCCGGCAGCAGAAAAGGTTCAGTGGTTTTCGGAAAAATCCAGCGGTGTTTTATCCCCGGTACGCAACTCTTCGATAAGCTGAGCGGCTTGCACGGTCAATCCGGCAGGAACGGCTGTTTTGTCTCCCCGTGCCAGGACATGGTCGATGATCGAGAGCACTTCGGCCGCGGATGAACGGCTTGCGCTGGGCAAGGCGTCTTCGATGCGGTGAAAGAAGGCGGCGTGACTGCCTCCGTGGTGGTTTGCGTCGAGTCCGGCCAATTCGGCCAGGTAGTTCTTTAAGGCTATGCCCAGGGCGGCAACTTCTGCCAAATCTGGATGTTGCTGCACAATCAAAACGGCTTCACTCGCTGCTGCATGTTTGTGGACCAGGGCATGGTTTTCTGGCTGCACAGTGTCTTGGCGGCGGCTGCGTCTGAGTAACGCCGCTGTTGCGCCAGCCAGGCCGATGAGAACCACGCCGGCAAGCATCAGCAGGGCATTGCGATGCCTGGCCTTCGTTGCCGGGGAGGCATCCACGGCTGGTATGGGGTCGGGTCGGCTGACTAGCAGATCGAATTCTTGCTGGGTTTTGGGGATCATGGCGGCGATGCGTACCGGTACTGCTGCTGTTTTAATCAGCTGTATCTTGGTTTTTGGTGCGCCGCTGTCGGTGAAGTAGACGGGGATCTCCGGAAAGTTGTACTCACCGGTGGCATAGATTTTCATCTGTCCGGTGATGCGAATGGGACTGTGGTTGAAATCGACAGCACTCAACGGGACATCGTAACGGATGTCGTACAGATTGTGGAAAATACCCCTCGGTTTAAGATTGAGGTTGGCGATGGTGCTTGATTCAATTTTCACCTTGTCGGTGAACTGTATTTCAAAGGTAAAGGGGATTGGGGTGCCGGGCGTGGCTCCGTTCATGCCCAGGGAAAACTCAACGCCGACAGGAGGCACCAGAGGTATTAATAGCGGCCAGGCTTGCATTACGTGGATGTCTTCGGCAAGCAGATTAGCTGTTTGCCAGACACTTTGTTGGCAAGGGACAATGGTCACCTTTTGACGGTTGGTAACTGAGCCTGCATCGGATGCAACCGCGCCCACGGCTTGTAGCAGCGCGCTGCGCTGCTGGCCATTGGCAGAGGTCTTCCAGATAACCTCGATGCCTTCGAGGGGGGCATACAGTTGCTCAGAGATTTTCCAGGCTGGATGGGCATACATGACCTGCGGATCCTGTTGTAAACGGGTCATCAGGGTCTGAAAAACCTCTCCGGGAAGATCCCGCCGCAACCGGTAAGCGGTCATAGCAGGGGCCCGCTCCGGGTCGTGGAGAAAGTGGCTGAAGTATTCGCTGTACCGGGCGTTGAACGATTCGAAGGAAGGCGGTTGGATGTCGAATGTTCCGGTGAGGAAGCTGTCGGTTGCATCTGTTGGTAGCGCATCGACTTGCCTGGGCGTGTCCATTAATCGCACCACCAGCCACTCAAGGCTCGATGTGGGAACGATTCGCTGTCCGTTTTCCTCGTAGAACCATACATCCTCCTGGTAGTTGGACCAGAAGTGATCGAAGCAGGCGATGCGTTCCGCTTCCAGGGGGGTCAAATGGGTATCGGATAAAGTGTCGTCGGGGGCCAGCAAGGCTTCGGCAGAGACTTGCGGCGTTGCCGCTGCCTGATCGGGCAGGGCTTCGGTCGCCAGGGACGGGGCGGAAGACAAGAGGATTATCATCAGCACCTGGATGAACAGGCCCGCCGGTGCGAGGTAAACAGGGTGCTCTTTAAATGTATGGGGAGCACAGGGGGAATACGGTTTCATGGTTTTTTCCTTACTGTGAACCGTGTTAAGTCAGACCCTGCTTGCCAGCCGACGGGCGAACAGGGTATTGACGCGAGCTTGAATATCCGTGGCGCTAATCGGCAATACCGCCGAATCGATGCCGACTCTGGCCAGCGCCCGTACGGTGCGTTCCCGTTTCAGGCGCAGCAGGGTATTGAACTCCTGCAGGCCTGAGAGATCCAGGGCCATCTGCTGGCCTGATTCCATATCCTGGAGTGTCAGCAGGCCGTCTTCGATATCGGTCAACTGGTATTCGGAGTCTTCCAGTACATGCAGAGCGACCATCTCATGGGCGGGAAAACGCTGGACAGGAGCATCCATCAGGCCTTTGAGATTATCGAGGTCTGTGTGAAAGTCGGAAAGGATAACGCCGAAGCATGAAGATAGCCGTTTCATGATAAATTCCAGCGCCGGTGCCAGTTGCGTCTTGCGGTTTTTTGTGGACGGTGCCTGTTGCAACGCGCTGACGATGCGATGAAACTGTCGCGGTGCGGCGCTCGGGGGGATCCAGGTCAGAACCTTGTCGGCAAACAGCAGCAATCCGCAGGGATTGTTGGATCTCAGAGCTGCGTGGGCTAAAGAGACAGTCAGGTCTTTGGCCAGGCCGAATTTGTTGCCGAAGTGCATGGAGCGGCTTACATCGCATATGAGCAGCAGGTTGTAGGCGCTGTCCTTAAGAAATTCCCGCACGTGCAGTTCGCCGCTGCGTGCGCACGCTTTCCAGTCGATACGGCTCCAGCTGTCCCCTGGCAGGTATTTACGCAATCCCCAAAATTCGTAACCGGGGCCTTTGTCAAGCCCAGCCCAATCGCCCGCCATGTCGTTGCGTGGTGGGTGTTTGAGCAGAATGTCGAAACGATAAGGCGGCTTCATAGGTAGTGGCGTTCCTTGAGGCTGTCTGTGGAATAGGGGTCAACTGAACTGACGATGTCGTGAAGCAGATTGGTGGCATGAATGCCATCCAGGATCGCTGCGTCGCTGAGGATAAAACGATGCGCGAGGACCTTGGTGGCACAGGCATCGACATCCTCGAAGGCCACGTAATCACGCCCGCGCAAAAAGGCAAATCCTTTGCAATAAGCGATGAGATGTTCGCCAGCCCGCGGCGAAACCCCTACTGATACGTAATTGCGTATGGCGGTTGGCGCTTCGCTTGTCTGGGGGCGGGTGCGCAGACAGATCTCAAGAATGTAAGCCACCACTGCCGGTGAAACGGAGACGTGACTGGCCACATGTTGCTGCATGGCAACCACCTCATCAGGCTGTAACAGGCACGGCACGGATTTTTGCAGCGCCTCAAAATTGGTACTTTTTTTCCTCAGCAATTGTTCTTCGAACTCCCTTGAGGGATAGGTCAGGGTGACCTTGGCGATAAACCGGTCGAGTTGTGCCTCCGACAGGGGGTAGGTACCGAGTTGTTCTACCGGGTTCATGGTGGCCAGTACCATAAATAGCTCGGGCAATTGGTAC
>MAXT01000299.1 GCA_001751225.1 Desulfuromonadales bacterium C00003107
GCAAGTGTTGAATGTTCAAGCCTGAATGTATCAGAGTCGCATACCTCTCTCCCATGCCTAATTGCGACGCGCAACGGAATTGCAATCCGACTTAAGCCGTTTGTGTACACCCGGCATGGGCGTGAACTTATGGGATAAAAGTCCCCTGTATATGAACCCCGTTCCATCATCTGATGATGGTAACGAAAGTACTAGCCGAAGGCAAGCGCCTTCGCCTAGCTATGGCGTCTCAAGAGGGCATCATTGCGAGGTGGTGTCTGAAGGAAGCCGGAGTGCAAAGCTGTAAGCCAAGCCTGCCCCTGACTCGATCCGGGGAGCAGAAACCTCATATAAGGCCGGACACCCTTGGGTGAGTCAGCACAAGATGACAAAGCCCAGGGCCGATTTCTTTCATGAGTTTCGTAGGGGCGTTTCTGAATGAACTTGACAAGGTGGAATGATCGGGCATAAGGTAATTTTATGCTTAGGAATGAACTTTCTATGACAGGCAAGCTAGACTGGATGCCCCTGGTATACTTTTCTTTGAATGTCTTCATAATGGGCCGTGAGATTGAAGGGAAAAGATTCTTAGGTTCATTCAGAAACAGCGTTCCTAAGTTCACCATTTTGTTTTCTGCTTTTTCAATCTTAAGGTAACGGAAGGATTTACTATTGCATACAAAAGCAACCTATCAAGAATTGGAACAAAGGGTCAAGGAGTTAGAGAAAGAAGCCGCTAAATGCAAAATGAGGGAAGAGGTCTTACGGACAAGCGAAGCTAAATACCGCGAACTTGTTCAGAATGTCAATAGCATTATTTTGCGGAGGGACACCAAAGGCAATGTCACCTTCTTCAACGAATTTGCACAGAACTTCTTTGGCTTCCACGAAGATGAGATACTTGGGCAGAATGTAGTAGGTAAGATTGTACCCAAAAGCGACAGTTCTGGGCAAGACTTAGAGGCTATGATTGAGGACATCGGGCGTCAACCGGAGAAATATATAAATAACGAAAATGAGAATATTCGTTGCAATGGAGAACGTGTCTGGATCTCATGGACTAACAAAGGGATTATAGATGACAATGGACATATTGCCGAAATCATGTGCATTGGCAATGACATTACTAGACGCAAACGGGCAGAGGAGGAAAGAGAAGAACTTATCCTGGAACTTGAAGACGCGCTAGCACAGGTCAAAACTTTGAGAGGTTTACTTCCCATTTGTACCAATTGCAAAAAAATACGCGATGATAGAGGTTATTGGAATCAGATTGAAGTCTATATTCGAGACCATTCTGAGGCGGAATTCAGCCACAGCATTTGCCCAGAATGCGCCAAAAAATTGTATCCAGAGTTTTACAATAGAAATTCAAAAGAATTAAGAAAACACAGAACCAATAAGGATTGAGACGATCCCGAAAGGTCGTTTCAATCTATTGTTCAAGAAGTCCTGGTAGGTAGTTATCAGCCCTATTATAAGGGCAATGTTTGGGGGCGTTTCTGAATGAGCTTGACAAGGTGGAATAATTGGGCATAAGGTATTATTATGACAGACATGTCAGACTGGATGCCCGCCCGCCTCGCCTGAGGCTCGCGATGGCGGGCAGGCCCCTGGTATACTTTTCTTTGAATGTCTTCATAATGGGGCGTGAGATTGAAGGGAAAAGATTCTTAGGTTCATTCAGAAACAGCGTTCCTAAGTTCACCATTTTGTTTTCTGCTTTTTCAATCTTAAGGTAACGGAAGGATTTACTATTGCATACAAAAGCAACCTATCAAGAATTGGAACAAAGGGTCAAGGAGTTAGAGAAAGAAGCCGCTAAATGCAAAATGAGGGAAGAGGTCTTACGGACAAGCGAAGCTAAATACCGCGAACTTGTTCAGAATGTCAATAGCATTATTTTGCGGAGGGACACCAAAGGCAATGTCACCTTCTTCAACGAATTTGCACAGAACTTCTTTGGCTTCCACGAAGATGAGATACTTGGGCAGAATGTAGTAGGTAAGATTGTACCCAAAAGCGACAGTTCTGGGCAAGACTTAGAGGCTATGATTGAGGACATCGGGCGTCAACCGGAGAAATATATAAATAACGAAAATGAGAATATTCGTTGCAATGGAGAACGTGTCTGGATCTCATGGACTAACAAAGGGATTATAGATGACAATGGACATATTGCCGAAATCATGTGCATTGGCAATGACATTACTAGACGCAAACGGGCAGAGGAGGAAAGAGAAGAACTTATCCTGGAACTTGAAGACGCGCTAGCACAGGTCAAAACTTTGAGAGGTTTACTTCCCATTTGTACCAATTGCAAAAAAATACGCGATGATAGAGGTTATTGGAATCAGATTGAAGTCTATATTCGAGACCATTCTGAGGCGGAATTCAGCCACAGCATTTGCCCAGAATGCGCCAAAAAATTGTATCCAGAGTTTTACAATAGAAATTCAAAAGAATTAAGAAAACACAGAACCAATAAGGATTGAGACGATCCCGAAAGGTCGTTTCAATCTATTGTTCAAGAAGTCCTGGTAGGTAGTTATCAGCCCTATTATAAGGGCAATGTTTGGGGGCGTTTCTGAATGAGCTTGACAAGGTGGAATAATTGGGCATAAGGTATTATTATGACAGACATGTCAGACTGGATGCCCGCCCGCCTCGCCTGAGGCTCGCGATGGCGGGCAGGCCCCTGTTACACTTCACTTTGAATGTTTTCGTAAACAGTTTTCCCATCATTCCGGCGTGTACGCCCTCAAGTAATCCAGATACTCGCTACTGAAGTCGACCTTGAGTTCCAACCACAGCGGCAGATGATCGCTCATCTGGAACGTGCGCCACTTCTTGAGATAGTATACAAGCGTGGCTTCGTCGGTCGCGATCAACTCCTGAAGCGACTCCTTCTTTCGAGTGAGTTTCTGGCACCGACTGGCCGATGTAGTGTTTGCCAATTGGTAGTCGACATCGTCCATCTTGCGCTCGACCATTCTTCGGATGGTGCTGCGATATTTCAGGAACTTTGCCTCGGTGAACACGGCGTCGAAGAACTGAAACACCCGGTCGTCCCGCTCCGGATCCACGATTTGCAGCTCGTTCTCACGTGCCTTGAACGAGATTTGGTCGTAGAACTTCGTCTGGTCGGCATTGCTCCCGTGCCGGTTCTGGATAACCTGGAATCCGTTGTCTTCGATCGCGTTGAATCCGCGGCTACTTGGCCGCAGGATGTTGAAATCGCCGACTAGGATGTAGTTGTTGTCGCTTTTTTCGGCCTCGTCCGCCAAGTACTCGGCCACTCGGCTGATCTCCTGAACTCGCCGTTCGTACTCGGGGGTGCCAGTGGAGGAACTGCCGAAGTAGATGTGAACGGTGGCGAACATGAACTTGAACCAGCCTGACTGGAACAGACAGCTGAACGGCGTGCGCGAGAACTGACGGCGGGTGTCCGCAGTTTCGCTAATAATCATCTCCGGCGGCAGAACAAGCTCGCCGGCAACGCCCCGGAAGTCGACTTTGTTCTTGTCGAAGATGAAGCCCAGCCGTTCGTCGTTTCCGCCGACGCTTTTGTGGGTCACATCCGTGAGAATGAAGTCGTACTTCCAGCCCAATATCCCCATCAGCTTCTGCAACGGCCGCAAGTCCCGGCAGACCTCCTGGACCGCGAGCACATCGAAGCGTGACATAATCTCCGCGAGATAGTAGAAGGACTCCTCCAGCCGGGGGCCGTGATTGAAGCGATTGTCATCGAAGTTGCGGATGTTCCACGTGCCGACGATGAGGGATTCGGCCGTGTTCTTCTTCGGCAACTGGGCGTCGAGCTGCTCGCGCAGATCCTTGAGGTTGTCCACCGTGCGCTTGCGGACGGTGGCACTCACGTTCTTCAGCGGCTTGTAATACGGCATCGTTCCTCCTTCCCCCTCCTGTTAGGCAAGTGTTGAATGTTCAAGCCTGAATGTATCAGAGTCGCATACCTCTCTCCCAT
>MAXT01000300.1:0-2742 GCA_001751225.1 Desulfuromonadales bacterium C00003107
GGCAAGGATTCCTGGCGCTTCACGGAGGCGGGCTCTGACATCACCATGGTCACTTCCCGAGACAAGATTGCCATGATCCGGCAAAACCCCGACCGGCAGGAACCGCCGCTGGATGAAACCATCGCTCGCTATTTCAGCGATGTGGATATCGTTATCACCGAAGGTTTTAAAAAAAACACTCTGCCCAAGATTGAGGTCCACCGCCGGGAATGCCGCAGTCAGCTCCTTTACCGGGGCGAAAATCACGATCCGGCCCTGCTCGCCGTCGCTTCCGATGAGCCCCTCGATCTTGACGTGCCGGTATTCGACCTGAATGACGCTAGCGGCCTCTGCGATATCATTGAGGCTCAATTACTAAGCTAGTTTCCAACCGGAAACTAGCTAGTAGACGATCGCCACCGTGTAACTCATCATCTTGCCAGAGTGGCAACCTCGGGGCAGTCTGTTGTCAGACCTTGATAGATCCTCTCAAGCTGCAAAGCTTCATCCTGAGCAGTCCGAAGCTTCTGGATTGGGCGGCTCAATCGCTGACGGAGAGTGCTGTTTTCAGCCAAGCTCAGAGCCTGGCGCACAAAGCTTTCCGAAGAATCGTAGAGCAAACCGTTAAGCTCCGGTGTGAAAGCCGCCCGATTGCCGGGAATATCTCGCGCCAGAATCGGCCGGCCGAGTGCGGCCGATTCGAGCAAAACATTGGACAACCCCTCGCTGATAGAATGATTCAGAACCACATCGACCTCACGCAGCACCGCGGCCATGGCTGGCGCCGGAATCTCGCCAAGATAACGAGCCCAGGGCCGCGCCTGCAAAGCCTCTAGAAAGCGCTGGCCATAGTCCTGATCAAGAATTGAGCCGCAAAAGAGGAGTTTGCAAAAGGGTGCCGCAGCAGCGACCGAATCAAAAAGTTGTAGAAGTTCCAGATTGGCTTTAACCGGACGAATACCGGCTGGAAGAAGAAAGAGAATGCTGGAGGCGGAAATAGAATGGCGTTGTCTCAACGGGTAGGAGTGGCCCCCAAGGCACACTCCGGGAGCTACATGGTGCAGACGAGGCGCCAGGCCGGGATGTGCTGCGGAAAAAGACTCTGCGGTCAACTGGTTTTGGATGATGATGGCTGCAGCCTGATTAAGCACGGCTTGAATCTGTGGACTCTGTTCAGCGGAATCCAGACCGTGATTGAGATCGGTTCCGGTCAAGGATATCACCGAAGGAACAAACTCCCGCTGTCGGCAGTCCAGCCAAGGCCGGCCTGCCCGATAGGCATGCAGCAAGTGAACCAGCTCAGGCTTGAACTCTGCCACCTGGCGCTCCAGACTGGTTGCAGAACCCGCTGTCTCAACCAGACGCACCTCATGCCCCAAAGAGACCAAACCCTGCTCATGGCGCAGGGCAGTCACCCAGTTGCCAGTGGTACGCGGCTGTTCGGGAACCACAAACAAAATTCGCACGACAACCCTCCAGATCGACCGGAAACAGCAAACAGAATGGAAGCATGCTAGATAAAAGCTCGAGCTCTGTCAATCATCCCGCACCACCGGAAAAAAACGAAAAAAAAGAGCCCCCCGCCGAGGCGGGGGGCTCACTTACCGGAGGAGCTTAGGTATGGCGTACTTAAGAATCCAGGTAAGTTGAACGATTAACCTTGTACCACGCGACGGGCAGCACGCTTGATGCTGACCAGGTTACGGAAGCTGATGTTGTCGGTGGTGATGTTGTTGCCCTGAGCGCCGCAGCCGAGGGTCAACGAGGGGATCATAACGTTGAACAGGCCGCCGATGGCGCCGTGGCTGGTGGGCGAGTTAAAGGGGATCCGGTTAGCGGCAACCTTGCTGGCGAACTCGATGCAGGTTGCGTCACTGGCGGAGTGAACACCGGCAGTGTGACCGGCGCCGCCTTTATTCAACAGGTCGGCACAACGCTGGATGGCTGCGTCCTTGCCATCGACAACCATGTAGCCGAGGGCCGGGGAGAGCTTTTCGCGGCTCATGGGCTCAACGTCCTGGATGCCTTTGAGGGGACCAACCAGCAGAGCGCGGGTGCCTTCGGGTACCGAGAAGCCGGCCATTTCGGCAATCTTGGGGGCGGACTGGCCCACAACTTTGCCGGAAACAACGTAGCAGTCGCCGAAGTAGAGCTTTTCGAGCTTGGCTTTTTCGTCTTCGTTGACCAGGTAAGCGCCGATTTCCTGCAGCTTGGCTACAGCTTTTTCAGCCACGGCAGCGTCGTCAAAGATCAGGTTCTGCTCGGAAGCGCAAACCACGCCGTTGTCGAAGCACTTGGACAGCATGGTGTCTTCCATGGCCTGATCGAGATCGGCATCACTGGCGACATAAACAGGGCAGCCGCCGGCGCCGACGCCGAAAGCGGGGTTGCCGGAGCTGTAAGCAGCTTTAACCATGGCGCCGCCACCGGTGGCCAGGATCACGTCCACGCCGGGGTTGGTCATCAGAGCGCTGGTAGCTTCCATGGAAGGCTCAGTGATCCACTGGATGCAGTCAGCAGGAGCGCCGGCAGCGATGGCTGCGTCGAGGCACATCTGAGCGGTGGTCTCGCAGCACTTCTGAGCGCGGGGGTGAAAACCGAGCACGATCACGTTGCGGCCCTTAAGGGCTGACAGGATCTTGAAGCAAGTGGTAGAGGTGGGGTTGGTGGTCGGCAGGATACCTGCGACTACGCCAACGGGCTCAGCGATTTCAATGATGTCGTTTTCGTCCTTGACGATACCGACGGTCTTGACGCCCTTCA
>MAXT01000300.1:2754-3832 GCA_001751225.1 Desulfuromonadales bacterium C00003107
GGAGCCGAAGTAGTTCTTGATGGTCTTGTCTGCCACGTTGCCGAGGCCGGTTTCTTCAACGGCCATAATGGCCAGTTCTTCTTTTTGAGCGGCCACAGCGTTAGCAACCGCTTCGCAGATGGCGTCAGTCTGCTCCTGGTCGAGCTTTTTGAATTTTTCCAGAGCCACTTTGGCCGTTTCGATCATCGCGTTGATTTTTTGTTCTACCATGGTATTCCTCCTAGAATTCTGTGGTTTGAACTACCTCTAAATGTCCGAGCAACAACGTCGGACGAGAACCTATGGTGCAATCGAAAAGCGAAGCGCATTTTTATAAAAGATTGATCCGAAACCTGGCATCTTTACAAGGCCTTCGGCACCGCCTTTCTAATGCTCTCGCAGACAGCTGTCAAGCGCAAAACGCCAAAAACGACTTGAGGTTAAGCAACTGAATTTTCTAAATTTTTTTGGTAAGTAGATAATTCGGAAGGAGAAAACAGTGGTTTAAAATGGAGGCTAAAAAAATCCGGTGAAGTCTCAAAAAAAGCTATTTGTCCTTCAGGCCGTACAAGAGCATACATTGGCTCCCCTATCAATGGAGAAACCTCTCTGCCCTAGGAAGAAAAACTGAATAAGATTAAATGCTTATCGCCACGCAGCCGTCTTTCTACTGCTCATAACGGTATTTGATCAATAGGTATACGCTGAAAACAGCCCTTATGACCGGCAAAGCAAAACGGCCAGCAAGGTCCGGAGCATTTTGACAACGCTCACAGCCTCGCCAGCCGTAATACCAACTCGAAACCCCAGCCGTGCTGCCTTAACGGGCGAACAAGCCCTTGTTATTCATTCCAAAGGTTAGCCACCGTGTAAGGGCTGCCTTTGCTCGCCCAGAACTCCCCGTCCACATAACGACGATTTCGATCAAGCCGAGCGATCTGTTCCAGGTCTTTTTTACTTAGAGAGACCTCGGCTGCGGCCAGATTCTGCGCCAGCCTCTGGGGATTGACCGACTTGGGAATGACGACCGTTCCCCGCTGAATAGCCCAGCCAATAAGTACCTGGGCCGGCGTAACTCCAAGCCTTGCGGCGACCTCAG
>MAXT01000301.1 GCA_001751225.1 Desulfuromonadales bacterium C00003107
CTTTGAGAATAACCTCTTTAACAGTTCCAATCGTTTTATCTTTGCGAACACACTTGCCACATCGGTGTCCAGAATGATTACCTTATCCAATGATCAACTCAACTCCCTTCCTGATCTTATCCTCTGAAGGTGCTTTAACAATTATTTTTATCCCCCTCTGCTCTAAAACATTTTTAAACCCCTCTATGGGCATGCCAGCAATTTCGGCTGCCCTGCTCAATGATATTCTTCCTCCCTTGTATAATTCTATTGCCATCTCTGTTTTTAGTGCCGGTCGCACCTCCAACATCGTCCTGAACGCATCGTCAAACAATTTGTCCCTATTTTCATAATATCCTGCACGTACAAGGCTATTTATACCTTCTTTCACTACGTCTATATCCATCAACATATCACCTCTTTTGTAATTCTTTTAATCCATATTCCTGACTACGTCTTTCGGAGATTTGAAACCATATCGTTTATTAATCGAATCTTCTCATCTATTAATATTTCTACAATCTCCGCTCCAGCCTCCCCATCCCCAAACGGGTTCCTCCAGTTCATCTTGCTGTTAAGCATTATCCTCGCCCCTTCAAATATCCTCTCTGGCTCTGTTCCCGCAAGCGTGTTCGATCTCACATCCGGATCATACCCAGCCACAGGCAGCCCAGGCTGCTCAAAAAACACCCTGTCCATCCCATAAGAATAATGCTGCCCCGTGTGCAGCACAAACCAGTCCGAGCCCTCTTGCCGCTCGCACGCCAGCACCACCGGCGACATCTTGATAATCTCCGGGCGTGTGCCGATGATTACGCAGATCTTGCCCATCGATTCCCCTCATGACAATTTTTATCCTGATGTAACTTGACCATATATGTATTTATTATGGATATGGGGTTATTTAACCTGTGCTCACACCGTCAGCCATATATGGGCAGTTCAAACCGAGGAATTCAGTTTGAATTTCTGCATATTTCATTCTGCATCCGTATCGAATGTACGATTGAAAACCAGACCGGATCCTTGCAGAGATGTTCGATCCATCGATGAAAAATGGCGCATCGGAATCTTCCGACTCGATGCACGATTCACTTCATTTTCGATCCTTATTTTTTCGACCAGTCTCGAAATAACAGTCAGTGTCAACCCCATGAATAGTCCAATTGCCCCTATGATTAGAAAGATGGAACTCAACAGGGTGAATGGTACAGAGAAGTAGCTTGTGTGACTGTATATCTGCAGTGTTCTTATTCCCATAAAGATGCCGATGACAACAAAAACAAATCCCGGCACTCCGATGAACAGCAGGGGTCTTTTTTCTGCAATCAGCCATATCAATGAATTAAGCACACCGAATCCATGACTGACCGGGTTTTTTGTGGATTTGTTACTAACACCTTCGTATCTGCAGGAGATTGGTGCCTCTTTGATCGCCAAGTTCAATTCTTTTGCTGCAAGAATCATCTCTGATTCGATTGAGAAATCATTTCCATTTAATACATGCGCCATCGACTGGATTGCTTTCCTGCTCAGTGCGCGGAAACCGGACTGTGAATCGGTAACCGTTCCGGATATACCTGTCGTGATGTCGAGCACGGCTCTGCCTATTCTTCTGTAAAAAGGCATCACGCTGAAATCGCGGAATCCAAGAACAAGATCCGTGTATTCTTCTTTGATTGGTTTAATGATGTTTGGTATCTCATCAGGATTGTGCTGACCATCTCCATCCAGCAAAACAAGAATATCCACGTCGTTTTCAAATGCGTATTTGAATATAGTTTTTACGGCGCCCCCTTTGCCCACATTCGCTCCATGAGAGATAACTTCCGCGCCAGCATTCCGCGCCACTTCGACCGTTGAATCAGTGGACCCATCATCCACAACAAGCACATTGTCTACATGTTTTCTTGCCTTTAACACAACGGTGCCGATTGCAGCTTCTTCATTAAAACATGGAATTGCAGCTAATATATTCATTTTTTCACCTTTATTATGTGGTTGTGACCACTTCACCAACAGTTAAGTATCCTACTATATAAACGTATCGGTCTTCGTCAACATCTTACCACCAAATTGTTAGAAATAGTAGACATCCAATGATATTTTGTGATGATATGGCGCATCTCCTCGGCACAAATATCATTTGCCAGCGTGGTGATCGGACTGCGGACATTCGCTACCACATTTCCTACAGTTAATGCATGCGGTGACCATTTCGATCAACCGCAGACAAGCAGTCTGTGAAACGGTGCAGAGCCGATATTATGATTAGTACAAACCTGAGTTCGCTCCATTTCACACTCCTCTGAGCAGATCCATCGGCGTTATCCTGTTGATTCCAGCCATATAAACTGCGGTTGACGCCAGACCCATAACAACTGTAAGCAACAATCCCATGTAGACGAACTCTGCCCTGATCACAACGATACCGTCGAATCCGACAGCGCGATATATCAGATACCCGAGCAGTTCGGAGATTGGAAAAGAGAGTAAACATCCGATCACCCCACCAATCCCACAGATGATAAACCCTTCAAGTCCGATTCCTGTTAAAATCGATCTTTTCGAAAATCCAAGCACTTTGAGTATTCCGATCTCCCTCCTCCTTTCGTTGAGGGAAAGAAGCATCGTGGTCATCACAAGAACCATGCCCATGATCACTGCCAATGCGACGATTGCAGCTGCGCTGACAAGGATCGGTGCGTTCTGCTTCACAATCTTTCGCAGGTACTCGCTGTTGGTGCTAACCTCATAAGGGTACGTGGTTTCAAGCATCTCCTTCACCTCATCTGCGGTGGCAGGATCACGCAATCGTATGATCAGCAGATTCACCCGGTCGTAGTATTTATTTCCGGTCAGGGACTGAAGTTCAGCTAAATGAAAGATGATCATCGGATTGGAACTGAACATCGATAGTGAATCGGTGATGCCAACTATCCTGAACCTCTTTTCCTCTGCCTCGGACAGTGTTTTGCCTATAAAGATGGTATCGCCAACGGATGCATTCAGCGTCATGGCAGCCCTCGAATCGATCAGTACCTCATAAGTCCAGTTTCCGTCGTATCTGCCCGCGTTGTAATGGGAACTTCTGGCAAGAGCGGTTCCCTCGGATACGCTCACCATCATATCATCCGCACCCACTGCGCCCCTGATTCCGATTCCAAAGACTGGTTTTGGTTCCTCGCCTTCCTTGAATGCATACACAATCTCGGTCAGTATCGGCGATGCCAGTGATATACGATCGTCTTTTTGCAGCTCGTCTGCCAGTTCATAAGCACCATCGATGCTTGCTTCTCCTGCCCCAAGGTACTGTGATGATAGATCCACACTCTTTCCGGTCATCCACAGATGCATCGTGCTCTGCTTGAACGTGCTCTCACCTTTTGCAAGGAGCCCGCTCCCCAGTGATGCGATAATAATGATGGAAATGACTGCGATAGCAACCCCGGTCATCGACAGGATCGATCTGATTTTATTGTGGGCAATTGTTCGTGTTGCAAGCATCAGTTCTCCATTCTAACTATGTCGAGCCTCTTGCATGTCATGGCTGGAAATATTCCTGAGAGCACACCTGCAACCACTGCCACGCCAATTCCTGCAATCAAGAGCAGTGGCGGCATCACCATTGGGATGCGAGTCTCATATAGATAGTATCCGATCTCACTCAAAAGCTCCTTGCCATACATACTCAAGAACGCTCCGAGGATTCCCCCGGCAAGCGACAACAGGAT
>MAXT01000302.1 GCA_001751225.1 Desulfuromonadales bacterium C00003107
CTGTGAGGGTGAAAGACCGATATTTAAATATATAGTATAGGAATTTCCATTTTTGGACACGGATTACACGGATTACACGGATGGCTATGGATTAGGTCTATATTGTTCAAACAATACTTCCATTTCATAAATGCCGCCGCATTTGAGAAATAAAAATCTGTGTAATCCGTGAAATCTGTGTCCAAAATTTTCTAAGTCCGCCCGAAGGGTGTTAACTTGAATTAAGACTATGGATTACACGGATGGCGACCTACGTAACCTGAAAATATTGAATCCGTCTAATACACTTGTCCGGTTAGATATTTAGATATATTGATGTGAATTCGGGAAAAACAATTCAGGAGGAATGAAAATGAAAAAGGTGATTGTTCTCTTATCTGTTATTGCATTTATGTTTGCTGTGCCGATGACCGGCGTTGCAGCCGGCCCGGCAAAGGCTTTTGAGTCCTCCGGGACGGGATCGAGCATAGGAGTATATTGCTGGCAGCAGGCCCCGTATGTCGACATAATATGCGTCGATCTGGAAGACAAGGGATTCGTCTTTGAGGCCACCGGAACGGATCATGTGCCTGACTGTTACAAATACCCCGTTGATGGTTCGGCAGTCTTTGATGAGTATAAAGGCGAGTATGTCCTGGGTTTTGTTCAGTATTATGGTGATTGGGCCCCAACAAACACGGCTTACATAGATCCCGCAACCCTGGATGGCGTATGGTTTGATGATTTGGGCAATTCAGGCGACTTCCTGTTTCTTGGTCCCGGCCCCATGGCTGAAGGATTGGTTGCAAGCGAGATAAACAGGCGGGACAGCGGCCCGAAATAGGAAAACCAGGACAGGATATTTTCGCGAGGACGCGGCAGGCGAATACTACATAGTGGTCGTGGCCGATCCTGAAGGTCTGGTCAAGGAATTCGATGAAGACAACAACTCCGCGCAGAAGACCGTTATCGTGGACCTGCTGGTACCCTCCATTGATGCGGTTTACTGGGGCGAATGCTTCCCATTGTTTTTTGGAGAAGGAGAAAGAAATGTGCTCGTCGACGAATAAGCTGGTTATTCTTTTGACTGTTATTGGTTTTGTGGCGCTGGGATCGTGGATGCCGGCCGCCTCATCGGCCTCCGGCTTTTCCGCCCGTGAAAAGGCAGGGGAAGAGGTTTATGAGACGTTCGAAACGGATCATCCCTATACAGGCCGCGAAATAGCCTGGGAGAAGGTCATAACCAGTCCGGGCGCGGGCTACATCAGCATCCATTTTGCAAAGTTTGATCTGGCCCATGGCGATTATGTGGACATCTCAAGCCCGGATGGAAGATACGGCTACCGGTATGAAGGCAAGGGGAAAAAGGTCAGGGGGGGTCGGGCGGTTCTGAGCGCCTTCTGGGCCAGCCATATCCCCGGCGACACCGCCGTGGTAAGGTTGCATGTTGCGGGGCCATCGGGGGGCCGGTACGGCTTCAAAATAGACAAATGGGTACGTGGCCATGAATTGCCGACCCGGAATGGCGGGTCCGCGATATGGCCCGAAAGTGATTTCAAGGTTGAGGCCATCTGCGGAGCCGACGACAAGGAATGGGCCCCGTGTTATTATGGCAAGGCTATGACGGCCATATATGAAAAGAGCAAAAGCGTGGCAAGGCTCCTGGTTCAGGGCTCATGGGCCTGCACCGGCTGGCTCCTCGGCAGTGAAGGCCATCTTATGACAAATTACCATTGCATTGAATCCCAGGATGACGCCGACAATACCGATTATGAATTCATGGCCGAGGGAGCGACCTGCTGGACGGATTGCTCCGGCTGGTTTTCGTGCCCTGGAACGATTGAGGCCGCGTCAGGCACTCTCGTGAAGAGCGACTACTCCCTGGATTATTCCCTGGTTTTGTTGCCCGTCAATCTCACTTCCACTTACGGATATCTTCAATTCAGGGATTCCCTGCCCGATCCCGGAGAACGGATTTATATCCCCCAGCATCCCGGGGCCAAGGGCAAACAACTCGCCGTTCTTGACGATCAGTCAGGGGACTATTGCCGGATTTACAGCACCGACAGACCTCCATGTATTGGAGGTCCGGGAGACATAGGCTATTACTGCGACACCCAGGGAGGAAGTTCAGGATCTCCCGTGATTGCCTACGATGACCATCTGGTGACGGCGCTTCATCACTGCGCCTACTGCCCCAACAGGGGGGTGCCTGTTCCGTCCATCATCGACGACCTTGGAGCCGACCTGCCTGATGATGCCATAGGTGATCCGGAAATCTCATGCACCCTTGATCTGAGCCTTTCCTTCGCGGATGATACTCTCACCCTTGATTTTCTGCTGGGCGCAACCGGAGACGTCACCGGCAATGTTTATCTGCATTACCGGAATGAAGTCATGACTCTGTGTTCCTGCCCGGTTTCGGTTACGGATCCACCGGTTTCCATATCTCTGTCCTATTCGGAGTTCCCGCATCTTGGAATCGTCGGAGTGCTTGCGACTCTTGTCTCGGATGACGGAATTATCTGTTCGGACTGGGAGACGGTTGATACGGGACAGGCGGATGCCCTTTCCCCGTCGCCGGATGAACTAATAAAGCTGCTTGAAAGGTTCAGGGGACGTGAACCGGTTCAGGGTTCAGCACCAGTTGTAGAGTGGATTAAGGAGCGCAGCGACGAATCCACCACAATCCTTCTATTAATCCGACCCACCCAGGCCCTCACTCAAGGTCAATACCCCTTACACTTTCCGGTTCGTCAGCACCCCAATCATACTTATACCATCCACACTCAACGGCTCTTTCAAAGGAAGAATGAGCCCATTCGGAAGGAGTTTTCACTTCATTCCGATGGAAAAATGCCTCTTTATAAGACGCAACCGTGTTGAAAAATCAGCATCTTCTTCAGGCATGCGCCAGATACAATGGAAATGATCCGGCAGAACAACCACGGCATCCATTACAAAAGGATGACGCTTCATGACGTATCTGAAGGATTCGCGCAGGCGGCTGATGTTCTCCGGTTCCGTCAACCCATAGAGAAAAGTAGCAGAATATCCTCCTTCTTCATGCTTGCCTTTCTTTGAGGCCGTCATTAATATCTATTGGAGCGAGGTGTCATTATGTACTGCCGTTTTTTGACTATCATCGTCCTGTTGTCAATAATGGGGTTATCAGATCTTGCCTGGTCGGCAGGGCCTTCCGGATTTACTCAGGCGGACCGTGAGCGTCTGGTCCGGCTTGAGGCGATTCTTGAAACCTTCATGAAGGCCACTGACAAGCGTTTTGAAGACCTGCGGCAGGATATGAACAAACGCTTTGAGCAGGTCGACAAGCGCTTTGAGCAGGTTGACAAGCGCTTTGAGCAGATGATGAATTTTATGTGGATATTGGCGTCAATATTTGCAGCCATGACTGTGGCGAACATAGGTTTTGCCTATTGGGACCGCCGTACGATAATCAGGAAGGCAGTGGGTGAATCGGTGGCCAGGATCGAACGTAAGGGCAGTCTGGCGCAACTCATCAATGCCCTCCAGGATCGTGCCAAGGACGACCCCAAGCTGGCGTCCATACTCAAGAACTACGGTTTCCTCTGATTTTCAGATATCTGACTGTGCGATGGTTAGCGGGACCGCTGCCGTCCTCAGGGG
>MAXT01000303.1 GCA_001751225.1 Desulfuromonadales bacterium C00003107
CGATGTTGTTGTCCGACTGCATCACCAGATAGATTCCCCAGCCATCATTCGAACTGGCAGTATTGTTTGCTATCATGTTATAACTGGCTGCGAATAGTTCGATCCCCGCAATCGTATTCAAAGTTACGGTGTTATTGCATATTACGTTGTGATCGGCGTATGTGCGCATCTGGATCCCATAACGATAGTTCATCACATTGCCGTTCTTTACGGTGACATTGTCGAATCCGTAATTGTAAATTCCATACCCCGAACCGGTTCCGTTTATCGTAGCACCGTTGCAATCCAGGACCACGTCGTCTGTACCTATTATGATGACCCCGTCTGCACCGGCATCAGGAATGTCGTAGAATCCGGGGCAGAGCGTCGTGTCGGAGTTGATGTAGAGGTCATCGGTCGGAATCACGCAACCCCCGTCGCCGATCGGGCAAATATGGTCGATTAACAGCTCTTGTCCGCCGATAGCAAACGAGTTTATCGTGCCGGAGAGTTCGAGACGTCCTCTGTAATCATCCGGACCATTGACGACAGTAACACTGACATTGCCGACAACGGTTCCATTAATACCTGCGAAGTCTTCGAAGTTCCGGAAGTCGCCGTTGATCTCGATGTTAAGGTTGCCGCCATACTCGCCGAAGAGGAGGGAGAGACCTCCGCAGGGACTGCCGAAATCAAAGCCGAGGTTGACATTGTTGACCAGCACCTCATTACCTGCGCCACCAGCATCCCCTGCATTTCCAACCTCCGCGAAACCGCCTTGTGTCCATTGTCCATCACCCCATTGGAATGGCTGAACCGTGATCTTGGCGCCCGAGTCTGTGAACGCGTCTCCGACATAGTACATAGCCCCTATCGACAGATCCTCAAAATCGACGCACTCCGACCCGGATGGTGCACATTCAAATACTCCCTCGATGCAGTTATTCTCTTCGTCGCTCTCATCTACCTGGTCTACTGTGGCATAAGTCGTGAAGATAAAGTCCTCATCTAAAATGGCGGTTCCCGTGCAGCCAAACGCGGTCCCACCGGGATAAGGGTCGTCTTCGGCTATCAGCCATGTCAGGACTTTGCCGCCCTCTTCCGGCGAAATCCACTCTATAAGATACGTTGCGCCAGAAGTTATCTCGATTGGTGGCGACAATTCAAAATTGATCACCGACTGAGCGGGATCTGGGACAAAAGCCGTTGCGGTTGCGAGCACATAACCATCGAATGTGCCAGACCTTATCCCGATCGTGGTGGTATATCCTTCAGCAGGGAATTCTCCCCCTGCCCGCAATTGGAGGTCTACTGCCGTGAGATGCGTTGCAGATGGAGTGAAGCTCTGAAACAGACTCCCCACGCCCATAGGTGGGGTTCCGCAGCCCATGCTTGTACCAGTCTCGATGTCATTTACCTGATCCGGTACGATGCCACCAATGTTTGCACATACCAGTACAACATCCTCCGGGGGTCTGCATTCCCAATCATACTCAAAGCATCGGTCCATACCAGCGCCGGGTGCCAGATCCTCCCCCACACAGTCCTCTGCCTGATAGAAACCATCAACATATAATGAGGTGCAATGCCCTCCCGGAGCCATTGCCCCGCCGATGTTCTCTATCCAGTAGCAGATTCTACCCTCCTCGTTCCAGACATCGGTGATCACGAGGTCCGGCAACTTTTCTACAATGCCGGGCGACATCCAATCCGGGGCGTGTCCTCCCTGGTTGATCAGGTGTTCATCCGTGCCATCGGCACCAATCACCCAGATGCCCATTTTATTTGCTACGTCTTCATAAGCGATCTTATTACTATCAGAAGACCATGCAGGATCTGTTCCTGCGTTAGTACTTATCTTCACCTTGCCACTCCCATCAGCGTTCATGGTCCAGATGCACCCATCAGTTAACGACTTGTAAGCTATCTTCGTGCCATCCGGAGACCATGCGGGATCTATGCTGTGAGCACACAGCTGAGTATCACCAGTACCATCCGGGTTTATCAGCCGGATATCATTGTCAAGTTCTCCAGTATATGCGATCTTTGTTCCATCAGGAGACCACGCGGGAAAGTCACCCGGGCTGTCAGACAACTTTTGAGCGTTGCTCCCATCCACATCCGTAACCCAGATGCGGCGCTCAGTAACCGTTGTACCACCCACGTGATAAGCGATCTTTGCGCCATCAGGAGACCACGTCGGGGCATTTCCGGATGACGTCAATTGCACCTGACCGTCCCCGTCCGCGTTCATAACCCAGATGCCGCTCTGGTAATACTCGCCAAAAGCTATCTTTGTGTTGTCAGGGGAGTATTCGGCAAACCAGCCATGATCGCTCAGCTGCGTATTTTCCGAGCCATCAGGATTCATGCGCCAGATTCCTGCGCCGTAATCGGCGTGGTAGATGATCGCGTCCCCAAGGGGTGCACATGCCCAGGTCACATTCAGGCAATTATTCTCCTCATCACTCTCATCCACAAAATCCCCGTAATCGGCGCATACCTCCACAGCATCCTCCGAAGAGGTGCAGTTCCAAGTATAATAGTCAAAACATCTTTCCACGCTCGCTTTGGGTGCCAGGTCCACATCCACCTGCTCTTTTATCTGATACTCATCATCCACAAACAGTGTGGTGTAATGTCCCTCCGAAGCAGTTGCATCTCCGATGTTTTGTATTTCGTAGCAGATGGTGCCATCCTCGCTCCGGACGTCAGTGATCACAAGGTCTGGCTTCCCGGACGTGCAATCATAAGTGCACCCACTCCTCATGCCATCATCGTTCCAGCTGGACGTGGTGTCACAGACATTCTCATCCCCTGAGTTTCCAGTGCCGCTTTCAATCAGAAAATCCAAATTGGTATTCTTGCAGACGGTGTTTGAATTGATTGTATTGCTGTTCGAATTGGATAGTACTATTCCGTTATAATTTTCGTTCACCGTGTTATCATCGATTGTGTTGGAATCAGACCATCCCAATTCGATCCCCTCACCATTTGAGATCACGGTGTTACCGGTTATCGTGTGATCGGTCACATCCCAGAGGTAGATTCCATCGCTGAAGTCGGAGATTACACAGTTCTTGATCGTATTTCCGGTTCCATGCATCATGGTAACGCCGTGTTCCGGATCTATTGCGATATCATCGCCATCGATCGTATGCCCGTCGCAATCAAAGACCACGTTACTCTCGCCCATGATCAAAACGATGCAGCTTCCTCCATGGTCGGTTATGTCTGTTGTGAGTGTCACCACATCATACTCCCCGCTCTTCAATTTCTCAGTACAATCTTCACATGAGTCGCAGGT
>MAXT01000304.1 GCA_001751225.1 Desulfuromonadales bacterium C00003107
GCATCTTGCAGAGAGGGGATCGTTGAACTGTCGGTGCTGATGAGGGTCGGATGGGCCAGGAGTTGGCGGTCGTTGTTGACCAACAGCAGAGTGCCATTTGCCGCGTCGAAGTCCCGTATCAGCGAGCTAAAGAACTCGATAGTCAGATCGATGGCCACGGTTCCCCGAAAGTGTTGGCCTTCATAGACCGGAGCCGAGCAGGTGGTCATCAGACCTTTGCCATACACATCGAGATAGGCCCCGGTCCAGAAGGTTTGCCGATCGGGATTGGGCGTTGGCAGGCTGAGGCGGTAAAATTCATGTTCTTTCAGCTGCGGGCTGTGGCGAAATTCAGAAGCAGGTGCCCAAGGATAAATATTGATAAAATCGTTATTTGAGAGGTAATAAACCCGCGATAGATCTGTGAAATTTTCGGCAATGGCGCGAAATTGGGGATTGAGATTGAGGGCCATGTACAGCTCCCGGTAAAAATCGGGACTGCGCTGCTGAATACTGCCATTGCCGGTCAGGTTGCCTACCATCTCCTCGGTGAGTGGCGATCGGTAGTCATCCAGGTGAAAAAAGGCGCCTTCGGTGTTGTCGCGCAGTGCGTCAAAGGCCAACGGGACTGCTTGGATGGGGTGCAGGGTCCGATCGGTCAGGTCGGCTTCGGCGCTGAGTTGCAGGGTGCGTACCTGGCTGCGGATATTGCCAAGCAAACCGTCGATGGATTTGACCCGTTCATGAAAATGATTCTGCAGTATTTGTTGTTCTGTGTTGTTGTGCAAGCGGTAGTTCTTCACTAACAGAAAGCAAAAGGCCAGAAAGATAGTGAACAATAAAACCAGCATTAGCAGGCTGTGCCGAGTATGGAATGGAACCAGGCCAGGGTTTTTTGCAGCGGTATTGTCCACGGTTGTGATCGCCTGTTGCTGAGGGGGGGGCTCGATGTCTTCAGTGTGTCGAATAATCGAGAATATTAGATCTTTCTTGGAAAAATGTAAACCTTTTTGGCTCGGACCGACATCTGCAGAGGTTTAGGCGGGGGGCGGCGGGACCGCCGCTAAACCGGCTTCAGCCAGAACCAATGGAGGTACTTCCTGTAGATCACGAATCACCTGAAAAGCATCGTTGAATTCGTTGTCAGGAGCCAGTCGGTTGGGTATGACCACACAACGCAGACCGGCTTGGTGGGCGGCTTCGAAACCACGGAGGGTGTCTTCGATCACCAGGCATTCCTCGGCCCGTAGGCCGCTGACCTTTAAAGCCTTCAGATAGGGCTCTGGGTTGGGTTTGCTGTGTTGATAGTCTTCGCGGGTCAAAATGAAATCAAAGAATCCCAACAGGCTATTGTTTCGATGGATCAGATCAAAATGATCCCGTCGGGAGCTCGTTACAATGGCCATGGCGACCTTGCCGTGCAGGGCGGCCAGGGTCTCTGAGGCACCTTCCATGGGGGCGGCGCCGTTTTGTAAAAGTTCGGCATAGCGTCGGTTTATGTGCTGCCGCAGAGCTGCAAGGGTGTCGTCGTTGACACCTTGCTCAGCGGCGAGGCAGAGGGAGCTTTTTCCAAGACCCAGGCTTATATGGGCGAATTGTTCCATGCTCAGTTCGATACCGACTTGTCGCAACGCATCGCGGCTGGCCTCAAAATAGAGGTGTTCGGTATCGACTAACACGCCGTCGTTGTCCCAGAAGATGGCCTTGATCATGTCAGTTTCCTTTGCTGGCTGCCGACAGGCAGGGTGTCGCATTATTATGGCACGAACCGTCGGTCGGTAAAAGCCTTAGCCACCTCCGTATGGCCATTGGGTGCGGGTCTGATAAGCTTGTTAGGCGAGGTGACCAGCTTAACAGATGATTTGCTTCCGCTGTTGGGAGGCATAGAAACGGTGGACGCATGCTAGTGCCTGAACTGACACCGATCACGGCCCTCGGGGTACTTTTCCTCTGTGGCTACTTGGTCGGCAAAGGGGCCAGGAGGCTCAAATTCCCCCGCGTGACCGGCTACATTGGGGCCGGCGTCCTGCTGAGCCCGTCGCTGAGCGGCCTCTTGTCCGCCGAACTGGTCACGGAGCGCTTTGCCATCGTCACCGATCTGGCGTTGGCGGTCATCGCCTTCGCCATCGGCGGCAGCCTCAAACTTTCCAAGCTCCGGCAGCTCGGCAAAAGCATCGTCTGGATCAATATCAGCGAGGCCCTCTGTGCCTGCCTGTTCACGTGGCGCTGATGGTCGGGGCGATCTCCGCGGCAACAGCGCCGGCAGCGGTGCTGGCCATCGTCCATGAATACCGGGCGCGCGGTCCTCTGACCACCACTCTGCTGGGAGTGGTGGCCCTGGACGATGCCATGGCCATCATCCTGTTTGCCTTCGCCAGCAGCCTGGGCGCGGCCGCCATCGAGCTGGATGCCTTTTCCTGTTACCGGGACCTGGTATTGCCGAGCTTCATGATTCTCGCTGCCGTGCTATGGGGGGGGCTGTGCGGTTTTTTGCTGACCACCCTGGCCGGCGCGGTGAAAAGGAAAGAATCGCTGCTGGTGGTCATTCTGGGCGGTCTGCTGTTGTGTAGCGGTATCGCCGAACAGTTGCGGCTCTCGCCCCTGCTGGCCACCATGATGGTGGGCTTCTGGTCTGCCAACCGGTTCAAGGATGGCGAAAGCCTTTTCCAGGCCGTCGAGAGTATCGAGGAACCGATTTTCGCCCTGTTCTTTACCCTGGCCGGTGCCCATTTCGATTTTCAGGTTATCAAGCTGGCCGGGCCGCTGGCGTTACTCATCGTCCTGGCCCGCTTCGCCGGTAAACTTATCGGTACCAAGCTCGGCGCCGGCCTGGCCGGGGCGCCGCAGGTGGTGCGTAAATACCTCGGCTATGGACTGCTGCCTCAGGCCGGGGTCACGGTCGGGCTGATCCTCATGGCTCAGCCGTCGGGTAATTCACAACTGTACGAGATCATGCTCAACGCCGTGCTGGGTGCGGTGGTCATTAGCGAACTGATTGCACCGCCCCTAGTCAAATATGCCCTGCTGCGGGCGGGGGAAGGGATAGAGGAGTGACCCATGATCATCGCTGAATTGCTGCAGACCATCGACGAGCGCCCATTGCCTCTGGTGGAGGAAGGGGAAACCATCGCCGGCGTATTGCAGGTTATGGTCAAGTTTCCCCATACCCGGTTGATCTATGTTGTCGATGCGCAGAGGTGTTGTACGGGGACTATCTCCCTTGGGGTGCTGATTCGTCACCTGTTTGCCCACGGCTTCGAGCCGGCGGTGCATAGCCGGCATCTGATACCGATGATTACCTCCCAGACCGCCGAAGACATTATGAACCGCCAATTGATTTACGCTGTTAAAGAGGATAGGGTAGAGACAGTGGTTCGACGCATGATCAAGGCTGGCGTCAAGGAAATTGCCGTGCTGGACGAAGGTCGGCAGCTGATTGGCGACCTGACCATGCTGGACTTGCTCAAACACTATCATCTCGGGCCTGACGCCCTTTAGCAAAGGCGAATTAGGGCGCTAGCGCAGATCAGGATTAATCACCCGCGGGCAGACACAACAGCGGCCCGCCTTCGGTATCGACAAGGAGATCGTTATTATGAAAAAACTGTGGTTGTTTATTGCTACGGTAGCCGTTTTTGCCGTTGTGGTGGTCATTTTTGGCCTGTCCAATCTTGGACCGCTAATCAAAAAGGCCGTTAACACTCAAGGACCGAAGATTACTGGCACCGAACTAAGCCTGGGAG
>MAXT01000305.1 GCA_001751225.1 Desulfuromonadales bacterium C00003107
CTCCTGCCGGAAAGGCCGCACAGATCTCTACTTCGCCTCCTTCCAGTAGTTTAAACAGGCGCTTGGCATGCTCTTTTTCCTGGTCGGCGGTTTCCGTGAAAATTGCGGAGATTTGGACGAAACCGTCCTTTTTGGCCTGGCTGGAAAAGTACGTGTAACGGTTTCGGGCCTGACTTTCTCCGGTAAATGCAGTTAAAATGTTTTTTTCCGTTTGGGTCCCTTTCAGTGACATCGAAAGCCTCCTTTTGAGTAATCGGCGCTATGGTTGACGCAATACGAGTTTAGCATGCCAAATTTAATCTTCAGAAAATTAATAATCGATCAAACTTTGTAAGTGGCCTTTGATTTACAAAAAAGACGCGCCATCAGGAGGGAAGACCGGCGCGCCAAGGAAAGCGGGGGATAATTATTTATAGCTCAACTAAATATTACCAAAGAGGTAAGCCTTTCGCAAGGGCTTTTTTGTTCTATAGATATGGTCTGGTATTTTGAGGTTGGCAACGATAGTGGGCTTGGAGCTGGCCAGCTTAACCTACCTAAGGCGCCAAGATAGAGACTGGATTTATCGATCATTTGGTGCATGCAACAAAAAAGGGGTTAGCGAATTAACGCTAACCCCTTCGATTTACTGGAGCCGCCCATCGGAGTTGAACCGACGACCTACGCATTACGAGTGCGTTGCTCTACCAACTGAGCTAGGGCGGCCTGAAATATTGTTTGCAACTTGCCGATATTGAATCGGTTTTGCTGCTTTTTGCGCTACAAAGTGGCACGTAAGTGCCTATTTTTTTGTTGGAAGCGCAGAAGCATTTTTACCTGAAACTCCTGGGCTTGTCAATCCAAACTCACACAGCAAAAACCACCTTGCCAACCAGTCGGAGAAGGCCGAGTTGCCTGTTGCCTTAGCTCTCAGCAAAACATAGATGATTAAACCCCTTCTCGTGGGCGGTTGGTCGTGTTATATAATGAGCGTTTTGTGTTATTATAGATCAATTCCCAAAAGTGGGAATGCTGGTCGGTAACAATTTTGAAAATATATTAGTGGGAATTTGGCGATGAAAATCAAAGACATGTCCTGGTCAATTGTACTGGCTGGCAAGTGGAATCGATTTATAATTTCCCCGGAATGGGCTGCCAAAAACATTTTTAAGGAAGAGAAAATTAAAGTGGAAATGGCCATTGGCCTCGGAGCTCCCCCACGCTTTTCTTCTTCAGAAATAATGATGATTCCATCGGAAGACAGGGTGGCTTTCCATTTGCTGGATCATTCAGACGAATGCCTCCAAAAAGCAGAAGAACTTGCTGTTTCGTTGTTGACGATATTGAATCATACTCCCGTCAATGCTCTTGGGGTTAATTTTGGGTTTATAGAAGCAGCACCAAATGATGACCTAATGGAGCTCTTTGCCTTTGAGGATAATGACTCTTTTATAGAGCAGGGCTACTCGATAAAAGATACTAACATAATTCGAAAGTTGGAGATCGAGCCTGAGTCTAGTCTGAATCTCACGATGGGGGCAATCGAGGCAGGTTTGGGTTTTGATTTTAATTTTCACTATGAGGTGAACAGCACTAAGGAGGCAGCAGATATTTTGAAAGGCAAACTGCTATCTAATAAGGAGGTTGCTTTAAATCTGTTGCAAGCCAACTACAAACTAAGGCTCGAAGATTAGGGAAAGGGAGACTCGTTATGGTTTTGAAGACAGCATCGGTGGAATCTGCAACGAAAGAGCCTGTTCCAGAAGAAAAGTACAGAGATAATAGCAAAATAGAGACGTATCAAGAAGGTCTGAGCTGGGAGACGACTATTTGTATTGAGCCATCCAAGGAGACAATCACTGTCTATTGCACTGAGAACAAACAATGCAACGTTGATGTTGAATTGGATTTTGGCCTTATCGAAAAAAGACGGTTGATTTCAGACATCAATAAGAAATTTTCGTGAGCGGGAAACTTGATTGAAAAATGGGACACTTCACCTATAAGGACAGTCTTGACGACACAAGCCCCCTAGAGCAAGGGGATATTCTTTGCAGATCCGAAAAATTAAATGCAATCATCCAAGAGGTGCATCCCCACTATTTAAAAGATGACTATCTGTATTTTATAGTGCTAACACAAAGCTGTGACCTTGTCCCCAGGAAGCGGGGGCTGTGCAAGGCACCCTATATAACGATTGCGGCTATCCGGCCTTTGGAATTGTTGATTTCTAGGTTGGTTAGAAAGAAGCAAACAACCAAGCTGGAACAAAAAGCGAATATTGTACACGAGTCTCACAAGGTAGGAATATCCGAATTTATCGAGAGGCTGTTCAATAACAATGAGCCCGAGTATTTCTATTTGCATGAAGACTCAAGTATCGGCTTGCCAAGTTGCGTATCCTTTTTGAGGCTATCCGTCGCGATAAAATCCGACTTGCATTATCAAGCATGCGTTGAAGCTAGGGTATCCTCTCTTGCAGAAACCTTTAAGTCAAAACTTGGCTGGCTTGTTGGAAACATGTACTCAAGAGTGGGTACCGAGGACTGGGTTCCCGAAACCCTCAGTCATGAGAATTTTAAGGAAATGATTAAGGGGACCCTTGAGGGTTCCGTAATTTTTTTAGACGATAAAAAGTACAGGCTTCTAAAAGATACTTTCACCGATGAAGAAATCGAACGTGAGGATCAGCAAGAAATTATTCGTAGAATTCAGAAGTTGGAAGTCAAAAGCAAAAAGGAACAGCTGATTGATAGTCTCCAGAAAATTCTAGAAAAAAGGGGGGTTATTCCAGACCCTGATGATATTAAAAAGTTCCTCAATTTTGTTAAAAATGACCGCGCTGTTAATTCGATTTTGAAATAATTCTTTTTTGGCCGCCGCCGTCTATATCCGCAAATCTCGCGCAGACAAAAACAAACCCTCCCATCGCCTCATCGCCCAGCGCGAACAGTAGTCGGTTCACGCCCGGGGCTAGGGCTGGCAACTCGAAGTCTACGACGATGGCCACGCTAGCACCGCTAAAGGCAAGGTTGAGGATCTGCGCGAGCGGGCCTCCGTCCATTCGCCTTCGCCGCAATGCGTAATTAGCAAAAAACGGCTTTGCTCTACAAATCATAACTTATCGGAAATGCATAACTTATTCGAGTTTTTGCATAATCGCATAAATTCTGCTGTAGAGCCAAAATAAACAAAAACGCCGAACCTTCAATGGGTTCGGCGTTTTATTATTTTTTTGAGCTCTATTGCTCTACCAGCTGAGCTAGGGCGGCAATTGTTTAGGTCACTCTATCTACCGCAATTCGTGTCTCTAGTCAAATACTTTTGGTTTCGACTCAGCATGGTCTTGGATGGTTCGTTAAGGCGAGTCTGTCTCCGCAGGCTGTTCTTTTGAATCCTGTCATCGACTTATAAACGACAAGGCGGCACAACATAGTGTGCCGCCTCTTTATCGCATGCAGAGTAAATGTTAGCCGAGAATTGCCTTGAGATCCTCCTCCGCGGTGGTGATAGGTGCGAGGTTGAAATTCTCCACCAGGAAGTTAAGAACATTCGGTGTGATAAAGGCCGGCAGACTGGGTCCGAGCTTGATATTCTTGATGCCGAGGTGCAGCAGGGTCAGCAGGATAACTACCGCCTTCTGCTCGTACCAGGACAGGATTATGCTCAGCGGCAGGTCGTTGACTCCGCATTCAAAGGCGCCGGCCAGAGCTACAGCAATTTGGATGGCGCTGTAGGCATCGTTGCACTGACCGATGTCGAGCAGCCGTGGAATGCCGCCAATGTCGCCGAAGTCGAGCTTGTTGAAGCGGTACTTGCCGCAAGCCAGGGTAAGGA
>MAXT01000306.1:0-237 GCA_001751225.1 Desulfuromonadales bacterium C00003107
GATCGCATACTTGGAAGAAATCGACTATGCAGGTGATACGGGAAAACATAAATTAGTAGAGCTATCCGTGACTGGAGAAGTAGCTGGCACGTCATTCGAAGGCAGTGATACGATCAGAGTGATAGTATAAGGAAAAAGAGAGGGACTACTAAAAACTAAAAAGTAAAAGTTGAGAGAGGATTTTTTTTCTATCCTCTTTTTATTTTTTTGAAATGTTTAACAAGAAAAGGAGTGTAA
>MAXT01000306.1:281-4236 GCA_001751225.1 Desulfuromonadales bacterium C00003107
GAAAAATATGATAAGAAAATTTGTCTTCAGCTTCATGGTCATGATGCTGGTTTGTGCATCCTTTATGCTTGTGGCATTCGTTGCGCCCGCAGCGGCTGATGTAGAAGTCTATTTCAGGGTCATGCCGCCTGTCAACGAGAGCGAGTACCCAGAGACGGGCGAGCTCTACACCCTATGGGCTGGAAATGTAACCATTCCCAAGGAAGTCAACATCACATGCACGAGTGGTTGGCAGTACCACTTATACATTAACGATGCCGATCACTATATCCAGGATAAGATTAACGCTTCCACAGGAGAAGTGGTGGCGTCCAAGGACCGCGGAACGGGAAAATGGAATAAGACCGTAGGTGCTACCAGCGTTCTGGCGGCGCTGCATAATGCAAGCGAGCTGGGTAATTTCACTTATGTCGTCTTAGACACCTGGTGGATAGATATGGGGTTCTTCGTCGCAGCCATAGGTGGACCCGAAATGGACTGGACCTACCGTATATATAATCATGAATACGCGCTTATGCCAAGCGTCGGTTCAGATAGCTGCTTTTTGGGCTATAATACCACCGACACTTTAACCACTTTATCCCCTCCCCAAACACAGATATTGTGGGAACGCGGCGGTTACCCGCTGAAGGTAACAACCAATAAGGAAGAAGTGGATGTTGGTGAGGAGTTCACAGCTACCGTCTGGTACTACCCTGGCGATTTAGGTGAGCTTGTAGAGTGGGAGCCCTTGGGTGAAGCCAAGCTCAATGTCACCGGCGAGACAATTGAGACCTTCACCAGTGACGACAACGGGAACGTGACCATCTTCATGGAGAGCAATGGCACTTTTGAGCTCCTGGCCAGCAAGCGCCAGTATGGAGGTACATACTATGTTCCCAGCGACAACAGGACGAAGGTGAATGTTTCCGGTGGGATTGGCGCTACCTGGTGGACTCAAACCACCAAAGATAATTTTAGCGCTGGCACGTGCAATCAGGTAAATGTCTCGGTCAGCCCCGGGGATGTCCTGCTGGAGTGTGGTGGTCCTGTAACTGGAGATTATGTTCTGGACGGTGGAACCGCTACCCTGGGTGGAGAGCACTTCTACAATAACTTCACGCTCATTAACGGGGCTACCTTGAACGTTCCTCTGGGTGAAATTCTCAGGGTGCATGCCAACTACATCGAGGTAGATTCTACTTCGAGTATAAATGCCGATGGAAAGGGCTGGAGTGGTGGTGCTGGAGGAGCCGGCGATGGTAATGATGGCAAGGGAAACCTCGGGGGCTGCGGCTGCTTTGGCGTGCATAACAGCACCTACGGCGGCGGTGGCGGTGGTGCTGGGCATGGCGGTGACGGAGAATACGGCATCTACTCCCAATGCGACGCAAACGCAGAGGGAGGATACGAGGGCAATGCGTATGGGAAAGGCAACCTAAAAGGCGATGACACCTTCTACATGGGTTCAGGCGGCGGTGGTGGAGCTGGAAATGGTACTGATGCAGGAGGAGCCGGAGGTTACGGAGGCGGCGTGGTAGTGCTTGAGGGAATGTCCCTGGAAAACGAACCCACCATAGTAATAAATGGACAAATTACCGCGGAAGGATGCAGCGGCACCAATGGTGAAGGTTGCGGCTGTGGCGGCGGCGGAGGAGGCAGCGGCGGCACCATACTGATTAAAGGCAAGAATATATCCATTGCCAATGGCGCGCTGAGCGCAAAAGGAGGCGATGGTGGCAATGGAGCTACTGGCGGCTGTGTACCTGCCTGTGGCGGTGGCGGTGGCGGTGGCGGTGCTGGTGGTGGGTGTATAAAGGTCTTTTTCGAGTCTATGCCCTACTCAAGCGGGCATAATGTCGCTGGGGGCTTCGGAGGGGCAGGTGAATACGGATGCCCGTCGTGTGCGGGGAATCCTGGACCCGGCAAAAATACGGACGCTTGGTACAACTACACAGCGAAGGGAGAGACCTACTCTCCTATCTTGCCGTTCTGGAGTTCCGGGAATTTCACCTCTGCCGCTCACGACACCAATTATAGTGCGGACTTCGGCAAAATCTACTGGTGCGCTGCCGAACCGTCAAACACATCGGTGAAGTTACAGATTGCAACCAACAACACATGGGATTTTAAAGGTCCTGATGGAACATCGAGCACCTACTACGAGACGAGCGGCACCGAGATATGGGCTGGTCACGACGGCGACTGCCACATCAAGTATAAAGCCTTCCTGAGCACTACTGACGAGGGGAAGACGCCAACCGTGAGCAAGGTGGGTATTACTTACAAGGAAGAAAGTGCGTTCCCAGAAGTCCCGGCTATCTCACCACTTGGTTTTTTATTGGCTTTGCTTTCGCTGTTCGGACTCGCTGCGATTACAATGAGGAAAATGTTTAAGTGAAAGTAAACTTCACTTATTCTTTTTTTTCTTTTTTATCCGTTCCATAATTCTCTCAAACCGCATTTTTCCCTTGAACTTGAATACTCCCTTCTGGATTTGACCCTCTAACATAGCCTTCACTCTCTCGTCTTCCAACGCTTTCTCACCATGCTTCACCCGTATGTGTTCTACAATCCCCACCTTCTCTGCTCCGCAGATCGGACAAGTGTACGTTCCTACTCTTTTAAATACATCCTTATAGGTAAATGCAAGCCATAATCCAAAAGGGAGGAAGTATTGGTTAATAATTTGTGCTGCAAACATAATTTCTAATGCGTGTTGCACTACTTGATAGTATGCCAGAACCTGATATGCACCATGGATGACCTGTATTAATATCATCAAAGGCAAACCAGTTATCAACGCCTTTATTTTTGTACTTTTTACAACTGATTGTGTGGCAAGAACAAGCGCAGTAAAAGTAATAAGGTTAAAAGTAGATGGGTAAATCCTTGTCGTTGGGTCTGGGAATAGTGATATGGGATAGCCCATGCAATGCAACAAGAATTCTGCTATGTATGAGGTTATCAAAACGTATTCATAATCTAAATATACCCATATCAAAAATAGAATACTTGAAAAAGCTATGAATCGCGCAAAAAAAGTCAACGGCTTATTTTTGGTCGTAACCATTACTACAAGCTGCAGCCACGCCAAACATGCGGTAAAGACAAGAATTATGATTATTGTTTGCCAGAAATAGACATGAACATATTCAAACATATCGGGATACCACAGTCCCGCGAAAAAAACAACCACGAGACGCAATGTGTTAACAGCAAATAAACTCGGAATGCCAAAAAGAAGTCCAATAGCTTTGTTCTTCAGCGAGGTGGGATATGCCAGCACAAATGAGGAGAACAAGATGAGCACAAAAATGGCTGAGCACTCATCAATGATTCGAATACCGAAACCTCCCGCTGACAATTGGGCACCTTGCACCGTGGGCTGCATTCCCAGTATTTGCAGTAGAAACCCAAGCGTTGTAGCAGTGTAGTTGTTTAAAAAATCAAATGTAGCTGGGGCCCACCTTATTATGGCGTAGAATACGCTGCAGAAGAATACAAAAAGCACACCAAATTTTATTAGTGTGTGCTTTTGCTTTTGCAAGGATTTTTTGTTTTTCATCATCTAATATCTCACGATTTTGTTAGTCTTTTATATATTTCATTTCCCATTTATTATTACCCATTTAGGTTATAATTACTACCCAAATCGAAAGTTATTTATGGTGCATATACAAACTTTTGTAACAACGAGATTAATATGAATAAATGAGGAGTGGAGATAAAAAATATAGAAGGTGAAAAGAAGAATAAATGGATAAAATAGCGAATAAAGAAACATTCGCAGTTCTTTTGAGTGTGATACTATTGATTTCGGGGATAGTTGTAATGCCCGCGATAGCCTTGGAGGCGCATTATCCGCTGTCGCCAGATGACACTGAAATTACTAAAGCATTGGACTATTTGCGGAGTGCACAGTCTGACGATGGCGACATAGGTAGTTTCGGCACATCAGCATGGGTTGTGATGG
>MAXT01000307.1 GCA_001751225.1 Desulfuromonadales bacterium C00003107
CCTTACTCATCTGCGGTAAATCCTCCACCCTGCCATTCCGATAGATCAGCCGAACCACATTGGTATCACCGGCAAAACCGGCCCCCTCTGCGGTCAGATCGTTGGCCACAATCAGATCGAGATTCTTATCCTGCAATTTGCGCCGGGCATTGTCCAGCAACTGCTCGGTTTCGGCAGCAAAGCCTACCAACAACCGCTCCCCCGGCAGGCGACCCAACTCCGCCAAAATATCGGGATTGCGCTGCAGTTCCAGGGCCAGGGTCGACTCGCTGCCCTTCTTAATTTTTTGGGCCTGCCGACAGCAGGGTCGGTAATCGGCCACCGCCGCCGCCTTGACAATAATCGAGCAATCGGCCGCCAGGGCCATGACCGCGGCGTGCATATCTCGAGCGCTGACCACCGGCCGCAGCTCAACGCCGGGCGGTGGTACCAGAGCGGTGGGTCCGGCTACCAAGTGGACGCGGGCTCCCCGTTCGGCGGCGGCCCGAGCGATGGCGTAGCCCATCTTACCCGAAGAATGGTTACTCAGAAACCGCATCGGATCCAGCTCTTCTCGGGTCGGGCCGGCCGTCACCAGAACCGTCTCTCCGGCCAGATCTTGAGGCGCCAACAGGCGCTGCGACTCGTCCCGAATTGCTTGCGGCTCCGGCATCTTTCCCTGCCCCTCCCAGCCACAGGCCAGCATGCCGGTGACCGGTTCCAGCATATGGTAGCCGCATTGCTTCAACTGCTCCACATTGCGGCGACAAACGGGGTTCTGCCACATGTTGCTGTTCATAGCGGGAACCAGCAACACCGGTGCCTTGCAGGCCATCACCGTGGTGGTCAACAGATCGTCAGCGATGCCGGCAGAAAGCTTGCCAATCAGGTTGGCGGTGGCCGGAGCAATCACCAGCAGATCGGCCCGATCAGCCAGCGAGACATGACCGATATCCTGCTCCTGCAACAGACTGAACAGCTCACTGTGCACCGGGCGGCCGGACAGGGTCTGAAAAGTCAGCGGCGTGATGAACTGCTGAGCCGCCGCAGTCATAATCACCGAGACCTTGGCGCCAGCCTTGACATAGAGCCGCACCAGTTCAGCCGCTTTATAGGCAGCAATGCCGCCACACACACCCAACACTATCTCTTTGCCTTGCAGCATAAGGTCCTCGGTTTCCCAGTGGGCCACAGGTCTGTCAGCCCTTTAAACGATATATTGCAGATAGGGATTGGTCCGTCGTTCCCGACCGATGGTGGTTTCCGGGCCGTGACCGGGGCAGACCACAATCTCATCGGGCAAAGTCAGAATGCGGTCGCGCAAAGCCTTCATCAAAGCGCCTTGGTCGCCAGAAGGCAGGTCGGTACGGCCGATGGAACCGGCGAACAAATTATCACCGGCGAACAGTCGCCCTTCCCCAAGCAGACAGATGCCCCCCGGCGAATGGCCGGGCACATGAATCACCTGAAATTGAAACTCACCGAGATCGACACGATCGCCATCCTGCAATAGTCGAGTTGGCTCCGGCGACGGTTCAATGGGCTGGCAACCAAAACTCATGGCGTGCCCCGCGCCCCCGCGCAGGATAGCCAGATCCGCCGGATGGATCAGCAGTTCCGCCTGTGTCTCTTCCACTAGCGCCCGGTTGCCCCCGGTATGATCGAAATGACCATGGGTATTGACTACCTGCTTCAGGGTCAAATTGTGTTCAGCCAATATTTCCAATATCCGCGGCGCCTTGCCGCCGGGATCGATGACCATCGCCTCACCGCTGACCGAGCAGCCCAACAGATAACAATTGACCTGCAGTTCCCCGGTTACCAGCGACTTCATCCACAGAGCCATCAGTTATCCCCCTCATCAAGTTGGGCAAAGAGGTTCAGGGTCTTTTCTTTCAGCTGATCGGCCAGACTGAAACTGAGATCTCGATCCTTAGTTGCCGGTGGCCGACGACGCTTGGCGGGCTTTTCCCCTTCGACGGACGGCGTCACCGGTTGCGCTGCGGGCACCACCTCGGCCCCGAGGATCGGTTGCTCGCCGGTTTCCTTAAAGAAATACCGGTCGTAGATGCGATGATAGCCACTCCAGGCGGCACCGTTATCAGGCTCTTTCTGCAGATGGGTCTGCACCCCGTTGATCTTGCTATCGAGATCGTCGAGATAATTGAGAATCACTGCCTCGAGAGTTTTGGGCCGTTTAGGCGAACCGTACTCGTACTGACCGTGATGAGAGAGCAGCAGATGTTTGAGCAACAGTCCTGCCGGCACGGGAAAGTTTTCCAACTGGCGCAGTTTGGCTTCGACCATCTCCACGCCGAGCACAATGTGACCGAGCAGTTTGCCAGTATCGGTATAGCCAAAAGACCGTTCGTAGCAGAGTTCAGCGACTTTACCGATATCGTGTAGCAAGGCCCCGGTCAGCAGCAGGTCGCGCTGCACTCCAGGATAGCGACGGCCGATATCGTCGGCCAGTTGGGCCACCGCCAGGGAGTGTTCCAACAATCCGCCGAGATAAGCATGGTGAATTGTCTTGGCGGCCGGGGCTTGAACAAAGTGTTGCAGAAATTCTTCATCGGCCAGAAAAACTTCCATCAATTCGCGATAATGGGGAGTCTCCATACTGGCGACCAGCTGTCGTAGTTCGGCCAGCATCTCTGCCACCGGACGGGTGCTGACGGGTAAATAATCCGCCAGATCCACCTCTTGTTCAGGCATCTTTTCCAGCCGTTGAACAACCAGTTGCATCTTGCCGAGATAGACGCTGGCTTTGCCGGCCACCCGCACAAAATCGTCCTTATCAAACAGCCCCGATAGTTCCTCAACCCGATCCCATACCCGTCCCTCAACTTCACCGGTACGATCCATCAACTTCAAGGTCATATAGGGCTTGCCGTTTTTGGCCATAGCGGTGGTCTTTTCCCGCACCAAAAATTGGCCATTAACCTGATCCCGTTCCTTAATCTGTGCTACGTAAAGCTCTTTCAACGACGACTCCTGTTGGTTGCTGTTTCTGCAATCTGCTCGGCGGCCTTGAGACCGTCCAAAGCAGCGCTCATGATTCCTCCCGCATAACCGGCCCCTTCGCCAACGGGATAGAGTCCGGTTTGATGCAAGGCTTGGCCATCCGCCTGCCGCAAAATGCGCAGCGGCGCCGAAGTGCGGGTTTCAACACCGACCAGCGTAGCCTCTGCCGTGATAAAGCCGCGCATGCGGCGCTCAAAATGGGGCAGCGCCCGGCGCAGAGCAGTACTGACAAAAGATGGCAAGACCTGCTGCAACTCCCATTCCCTTACCCCGGGGCGGCAGGAGGAATTCAGCGGCCCTTTACCGCGGCCGAGAAAAGACAGTAGGTTCTGCGCCGGTGCTCGATAGTCGCTACCGCCGGCGACAAAAGCCGCTTCCTCCCAGTGACGCTGAAAACGCATTCCCGCCAAGGGGTCGGCGGCGCCGAAATCGTCGGGGCGCACCGCCACCACCAGGGCACTGTTACTGTAAGGACTATTGCGCAGACGATTGCTCATACCGTTGACCACCAGCCCCTGCGATTCGGAGGGCGCCAACACAACCTCGCCACCGGGACACATGCAGAAGGAATAGATGCCTCGCTTGCTCTCCGGGTCGTTATAGGTCAAGGCATATTCGGCCGTCGGCAATCGCGGATGGCCGCGATGCCGGTACTGAATATAGTTTATCAATTCCGCCGGATGCTCGACCCGCAGGCCGATGGCAAAGGGCTTGCTTTCCAGGGCCACACCCTGCTTCGCCAGCATGCCATAGGTATCACGTGCGCTATGACCGGTGGCAAGCACCAGACTGTCACAGAGAAATTCTTCTTGATGATCGAGAATCGCTCCCTGTAAGCGACCAGCACCGATGGTCAGATCGGTCAGGCAGGTGTCGAAGCGAATCTCCACCCCAAGCCGCAACAGCTCGCGGCGAAAATTGATCAGCACCAATCGTAGCCGATCACTGCCGACGTGGGGCTTGGCCTGGCTGAGGATGTCGTCGGTGGCGCCGAAATCAACCAGGGTCTGCAGTACATAAGAACCCCAAGGATGTTTGACGCGGGTATTAAGCTTACCGTCAGAAAAGGTCCCGGCGCCGCCTTCGCCGAACTGAATATTGCTGGCCGGATCGAAAGGGCCACCAGAACGAAACCGATTGACAGTAGGCACCCGCCGTTCCACCGGTTCCCCACGTTCGATAAGGGTGATCTGAAAACCGTAACGGGCTAGACTCAGGGCAGCAAAGAGCCCCGCAGGTCCCATACCGACCACCAGCACACGATGGTGCCCCTCCCGTGAGGCAAATTGCGGCACCACAGGAGGTTGCCAGAGACTCAGCCGCCGGTTATCGGCTTGCCGAGCCAACAGCGTTACTTCATCGGCCACATCAAAAACAACAGAAAAGATGCGCAGCACCTTCGGCTTGCGCCGGGCATCAATGGCCCTGCGCACAACCTGAAAACCATGAAGGTCTTCCCGTTCCAGGCCTAGTTCTGCGGCCACCCTGACCGGCAGCAGCGATTCATCTTCATCGAGACCCAGAGCGATCTCTCGCAACTGCAGAGCCATCAGCCGACCCTCCTTAAGCTTTACGCCCGGACCGGCGCAGCGGTTTTCGCCGGATTCGGGCCACCCAGCGTGTCTCGAGCGGCGGAATAGAGATTATTCCACGGGAAATTCAATATTGAAAACGGTACCTTGCCCTATTCTACTCTGAACCTTGATGTGGCCCTGGTAGGTTTTAACGATACGCAGCACCACCGACAGACCAAAACCCGTCCCCTTGGGCTTGGTGGTATAAAACGGGTCAAATATCTTATTGAGATTCTCTGGAGAGATTCCCTGGCCGGTGTCGCGGACCTCAATCTGAAGGCGGCCCTGGTCACGAGCCAGCCGAACCCCTAATTCCCCACCCTGACGCATTTCATAAATAGCGTTGGTAAACAGATTGGTAAATATCTGTTCCACCTCGGCATTATTCGCCATGATCGGCGGCAACCCCGTTTCCAACTCACAGACCAGCTTGATATTATGAGCCTCAAGCTGGTCATTTAGATTGGTCAGGATACGCTCAATGACCTCCTGTAAAAAAACCGGCTGTGTCGCTCCTCGCGGCTGCTTGCTGGAAGCCAACAACTGGATCAGGATGTCGTCGATGCGATCCACCTCACCGAGGAGTTTATCAATATATCCGGCCCTTTCCGGATCATCAGCCAAAACAGGCTTGAGTATCTGGGAAAACAGACTGATGGCATTGAGGGGATTGCGAATCTCATGGGCCATCCCCGCGGCCAAATGCCCGAGAGTCGCCAGCTTTTCGGCCTGCAAGATTTCCTCATGAGCCTGCTCCAGCTCCAGAGTTTTTTCCGCAACCCGCCGTTCCAGTTCGCTGTTCCAGCCCTTGATTTCGTTAAGCAACCGTTCCCGCTCCAGACGCAGTTCGCGGTTATGGATTTCGATGCGCCGAATACGCAGAACGTTTTCGATTCGGTCGATCAGATCCTGATTGCTGAAGGGTTTTAAAATATAATCGGCAGCGCCGGCCTTCATGACCTCGACAGCAATCTGCTCGTTACCTTTGCCGGTCAGCATGATGACGTAGGTATCGGGAAAACGCCGACGCATCTCTCGCAAGGTGGTCATACCATCCATACCAGGCATCATATAATCGAGGAGCACCAGCGATGGTTTTTCCAGCTCGGCCTTTGCCAGGCATTCCTCACCACTTTCAGCGGTAATGACTTCGTAACCACGGATGGAGAGCAACATTACTGCGAGGTCGAGAATAAGCGCTTCATCATCGACCACCAATATTCGGCCGGACATGCCTACACCTCCCAGGGTACACAGTTTACCACCTTAAAATTCGGCCTAGCATAACCTTTGGCAGGCCATTTTTGCAAGGATAAAGCCCTGGAAAAAACTAGCTTCTCGCAAAGAAAAAGCAGCCCTAAGGCTGCTCTTCACCACGCTTTTCATGAGATTTATTAACCGGCCAACGGGCAGATACTACTCCGCATAGCGAATGGTCATCACGGGCACAGTGGACTTGCGCACCACCTTCTCCGCCGTGCTGCCAAACAGCACATGATCCAAGCCGCTGCGACCATGGGTTCCCATCACAATCAGGTCGGCGGAAACCTCTTTAGCCTTCTTGATGATCTCGTCGTAAGGAATCCCCGGAACAATAAAGGATTCGTAGTTGTCGTAATCCTGGAGATTAACCCGACAGAATTTATCCATCATCTTTCGAGCACCTTGCTCGATTTCTTCCTCAAGGGTATCAAAGGAGATATGCGGCACGTAGAAACCACGTAAATCGACCGGCTCATTGATAACATGAACGACCAATAGCAAGGCCTGGTATTTTATGGCCAGATCGCGTGCATATTCAAAAGCATAGGCTGAGTTTTCAGAAAAATCGCTGGCAAACAGAATTGTCTTAAATTCTTTCATTGCGCCTCCATGCGGTGCTTGCGATTTATCGCCAATTCTCCTTTTGGGACCATGGCATATGCTTGAAAAACTGCCAACGATGGGATCATCCGCTAGTTGGCCCTGACCGCCTTTTGCTCAGTGAGCATTTTGTCCATGACAATACGTAACTCATCTAGCTTGATCGGCTTGTTGATATATTCATAGGCCCCTAGATGAATCGCCTCCAGATAAGACTCGACCCCGCCGTGGGCAGTCACCATGATGACCTGAGTGCTAGGATAATGCCGATTGAGTTCACGCAAAAAATTCATCCCGTTCATTTCAGGCATCTGCAGATCGCTGATCACCACCTGCACATTCTGCCGCTGTAAAAAATCAAGGGCCTCTCGACCATTGGCCACACTGTCAACCCGATAGCCTTCCTGCTCCAGAATCTTGCTCAGGCCGATTCGAGCGTTCTCTTCATCGTCTACGACCAGTACTCTGCTAACTCGTTGTCCCACCGCTACCTCCCCTTGCTTTTCACAGTTCGTCTGAAAAAAGTTTACCATTTACGGCAAGGCTGTCAAGCAACGGAATAACATGGTAAAACCAGAAATATATCTTTGTTTTCAACCACTTAATTCATTTACAAGAATGAAAACATTCTCGTCAGGAACCAAGAAACTCAAGATTCAGCCTGCCAAAGAAGAATTAGCCGGAGGATCAGTTCGGCAAGAGCGGAGACCCCGTTCCGACCAACAGCCAGTACCTCTTGGTGACTCAAAGGCGAAGCACTTAGCCCCGCCGCCCGGTTGGCTACATAGGAAAGTCCCGCTACCCGCATTCCCAGGTATTTGCCCATGATCGCTTCGGGCACCGTGGACATGGAGACAGCATCGGCGCCAAGCAGCCCCAGAGCTCGTATTTCAGCAGGGGTTTCGTAGGAGGGACCGGGCAGTGCAGCCAGCACACCCTGCGCCAAAGAAATATCTCGCCGTAGCGCAAAGGCCTGCAACGCCGCATAGTGCTGCTGATCGTAGAGCTGCGACAGATCGAGAAAGGGATCATTGGACTGCCCCCGCAAAGGATTGTCGCCCAGCAGATTAATGTGATCAGAAATGAACATGAAGTGACCCGGCAGCAGGTCCTGGCGAATGCCGCCGACGGCATTAGTCAACAACAGAAACCGGCAACCGAGCAGTTTGGCCAACTGCACCGGCGCACAAACCTGGCGGGCATCCAGGCCTTGATAGAGGTGAAAGCGGCCCTGAAAAACCAGCACCCGCCAGCCTTGCAGATTACCGGCGAGCAATTGCCCGGCGTGCCCGGCCAGTTCGGTTCGAGGAAAGCAGGTATAGTCCCCATAAGGGAAAACCTGACTTCCCTCCAGATTTTCTGCGGCGGCGCCAAGGCCGGAACCAAGCACTACTGCCAGATCAAAAGGCACCTTGCCCAGCCTTTGCTGAACCGCCTCCTTTAGCTGCTCGAAGCCACCTGCCATTGGTGCCCTCCTAAGAAAACGACCTACTGAAGCAACTCCAAGTAGTTCTCGGCTTGTTCACCCAGTTCAGAGGATGGTGACAGTTTTAGCACATTCCGAAAATATTGCACCGCTTCGGTCGGGTTATCTGTTTTCATATAGGCCAGACCGAGTTGAAAATGGGTGCGGATGTTGTTGCCATTGAGTTTCAACGCCTGATGAAATTCTCCCAGTGCGCGTTCGGTCTTACCCATGGCATAGTAGGTTTCGCCAAGGCGCAGATGGGCCTCAGCGTAGCGAGGGTTTTGCCTCAAGGCCTTGCGGTAGGCGTTGGTCGCTTCAAGATATTCCCGTTTCTGAAAGTGCGCGTAGCCGAGGCCGGTCAGGGAAACCTCCGAACTGGTAAACATCATATTGGAGGCCGCCTTGCCGAAATAATGGATGGCGTCATCCGGACGCTGAAGATCGAGATACAGGGAACCGAGGTTGTTTTCGATCAGCGAATCATCGGGCCGCAATTGTAGGGCCCGAAGATAGTATTCTTCGGCCTCGGCAAAAGCGCCCTTAAGCTGATACGCGCGTCCCAGGCCAACCAGAATATCGACGTTATGGGCGTCCGCTTTATGGGCCAGGTGAAATTCCTGCAGCGCGCGGCTGGCATCACCCTCCTGCAGATAGGAAACTCCAAGAATATAATGAACGTCCTCCTGCTGCGGGGAGCTTTTCTGAGGTTCCGCACAGCCAACCAACAAACCGCATAAGATTAGGATAACCGCCGAGCTGAAACGCATAGATCCTCCGGCACTGTCGCACAGATTCAAACCCGCGCGACCAAAAGTGATTACAGGTATTTATCCAACAACAGAGCCAGCCGCTCTCGGGTAGTTCCGGGTATTTGGCTGGTATCGGTCATGATGGCATACTGCAGCGCGTTGCCACAGCCACAGGGTCGGTTTGTAGCAGCGAGTCCTGCCGCAAGCTTGATGATATTGCGGGCCGTCGCCACGTTCTGTTTAATGATGCCCAGCACCGCCTCTACCGAAACGTCGTCATGCCCCTCATACCAACAATCGTAGTCGGTAGCCAGGGCCACCGTGCCGTAACAGATCTCCGCTTCACGAGCCAGGCGCGCTTCCGGGAGGTTGGTCATCCCGATAATGTCCACCCCCCAGCTACGATAGATGTTGGATTCGGCCCGGGTGGAAAAATTCGGCCCTTCGATACACAGGTAGGTTCCGCCCCGATGCACGGTCGCACCGACCTCGGTCGCGGCCTGAGCAAGAATTGCGGACAGATCGCCACACACTGGATCGGCAAATTGCACATGCCCAACAACTCCTTCGCCAAAGAAGGTCGAGGCCCGCTTTCCCTGGGTTCGGTCGAAAAACTGATCGGGAATTACAATCTGGCCGGGAACGATCTCTTCCCGCATACTGCCCACCGCCGACACCGAAATAATCCGCTCCACTCCCAGCTGTTTCATCGCATGGATATTCGCCCGATAAGGCACCTCACTTGGGAGTAAACGGTGACCGCGTCCGTGGCGCGGCAGAAAAACCATCTTTACACCGTCCAAGGTGCCAGTAATCAAGGCATCGGAAGGTTTACCAAAGGGGGTCTCTACTTCAACCTCCCGCAGTTCGCTCAACCCTTCGATTTCATAG
>MAXT01000308.1 GCA_001751225.1 Desulfuromonadales bacterium C00003107
GCTTTTATCAAAAACGGTAAGTACAAGAGCACACGGACACCAGAGGTTTTATTGCAAGCATTGCAAGACCTATTTTATGGAGACGAAGGGCACACCGATGTGACACGTTAATCACGTTCTTCACGTCAAATCTTTGTTATTCAGGGTTGTTCCACCTGCTGTTACTGTTATTTACCGCTAATGCCATAATAGCACTTCGATATGAAATTATCTTTGATGTCACAATACCACAAGGAAGACACGCGGACGCCATAGTAGCAATTTGATATACTGTTATTCGCTACAACGCTATGGTTCGCGTAAAGATATATTCCCGCCTTTTCGTGCCATGTTGCACCAGTAACCGTGAAACCCGAAATGTTCACGTACTCTGCGGTTACTTCAAAGCTATACTCATTTTAATCCAAATGCGAGACTAATCGTATCCCTTATCGTCAACGTTTAGTAATGGCATAGTGAATAACTATTCATTTGCAGAAAGGCACATTTACGCTGGCTGTTTGATGTGAACGTGGCAACAGAAAAGCTGCAATGCTTTTTTCATCACCTCGCTACCCTTCCTGCACGACATCATAAAAATCAGCGCATACCGCTATTTTATCACTTGGAGGTGTATGTATCCATGTGTAGTCGTTGAAGCACCGGATACAACTCTCGCCAGGGGCTAACTCCACAGGTACTACATCCTCTGCTCGTTTTACATCGTCTACGAATAGCACGGTGGTATGCCCTGCAGGGGCTGTTGCATCGCCTACGTTCGTTATTCTTGTATAGGATTTTACAATTGCAACCTACTCCTTCCGTACAGTTCACCCAGACTTTAGTAATGATGAGGTCACTCTGAACCTGGATACGTGCATACAGCGAAAAATATTCTCATAACAAGTTATTGCGGATTAACCTAATGTACACGCCAGAAAGAGACGAAGTTATCCTGAGGTTTTATTAAATTACTCACATCGAATGAACTGATGTCGAAGCGAGAATTATCCCTGCCTTCAGCTACATCATCATCACCCCAGTATTCATCACCATCGTCACCAAGTTGATTCGGTCGGTGATACGCTTCGATTCTGTTGAAGTACAGATAATCATGCTCGGATTGGTTACCTTCGAGGTACACCATACTAAGCTTCGCTCTGGCGCCCGTGTTTTCTGCAATGCCATTAAAATATGTCGTGATACTGTTAAGAGGTGTAACGCTATTTAGATTCATGTTACCCTCGTTAATCCAGTACTGTGTCACATGACCCGCACCATCCAGATCATCGTAAGCGACAATGAGTACAATGCTGTAAACTTCGCCGCCCGTAATTGCAACAGCGGTGTTTGTGGTAGCCATATTCACTTTATGAGTGCAGTTGTATGCGACCAGCCACACGCCATTACCACTGCCATAAACATTTGTGCCATCGGGTACAAGGCACCCGTTTTTGGCGAGAGCAACAATGCCCTGATATTCGTCATTGAGAACGGTGTCCAACCAGGTCGCGGATTCTGCCTGCACCCCTACATAGAGTCTTGCAAATTTCACAACTCCGGCGGGCAAACAGAAATTGCTGAGGTACGGGCTGGAACCAAACCCAGAATGATCTCCTGCACTTATATATACATCACCGCAAACGGTTCCTTTTTGTACTGTAGTTAACGGAAATCCATTGTAGTTCCAGTAGTTACCTTTTCGCCGCAAAAACGGATAGCTTACCTCTTCTATAATATCCCAAATGCTATCAAAATCCCAACCCACAAAAGTTGCTTCTTGTTTCATCTCTGCGGTTGTTTTGCCTTCTCCGCCATCACTCTGAGTTTGCCCGGATGTTTCTATGTCCCAGTAGGAATGGGTGACTGCTCCATTCCTATTATAACCAACTAAGCCGCCAACCTCACAATCACCGTTTACACTACCAGTAGAATATGAATTGGTAATTGTTCCATCCCAATTCCAACCAACTAAACCGCTAACATCGAGACTACCAGTTACACTATCGGTAGAATATGAATTAGTAATTGTTCCACCATTAAAACCAGCCAAGCCGCCGCCATTATATTCGCCGCCACTTACACTACCGGCAGAATAGGAATTAATAATTGTTCCCAAATTCTCACCGATCAAGCCGCCGACATAACCCCATCCACCACTTACGCTGCCCGTAGAATAGGACTTGGTAATTGTTCCATAATTGGTGCCAACTGAACCACCCACAAAGCAATCACCTGTCACATCAACATCCTCCACCCCAACATTCTTTATCTCGCTGCCTGTACCGGTATAGCCAAACAACCCTACATAATCAGTAGAAGGTCTGTTTATAAACAACCCCGTTATTTTATGGCCCCTGCCGTCAAAGGTACCGATAAACGCATTACTTGAGGTGCCAACCGGCACGAACCCTGCTCCTCCGTTCCATCCCGTTGTGCCCGAACAATCAATATCCGTGCCTAAATAATAGTTACCGGCTAAATTCGTGTTCATGTCTTGCAGCGCGTCACAAGTCGTTATAAGTTCTGGCTCCAACCATCTCATTACCATGCTCATCACCGTGTTCCTATCAGCTTCGTTGTTTATCGCCTCGAACCCGAATGAGAAGTAAACGGTTCTATAGGTGCCCGTATCTGCTTTTAAGGCACCGTAACGACTAGAAGCGTATTGAAACACCTCTGACACATTCTCGTCAAAAAGTTTGGGTTGGATTATATCAGGTAAATATTGATTGTTAGCACCATCACCTCCTGAGATGCCTATTGTCAATCCATCTCCTATCGGGTCACCGGGTACTCCGTTTAAGGTGTGATAATTATAATAGTACGGATAATGGTACGCATGCAGGTAATCCCGGTAAAACGATGTGCTGTCAATGTCATGCCCAATTCTCTTCCCGGATATGAACAGCTTCCCGCCACTGTCCAGATACGTCTGAAGATTTGCTTGGTCAGTTGCAGTTAAAGTATTCGAGTATTCATCACCTGTCAGCCATACCACAACAGGCATTTCCGTAAACTTAAGCCCAATAGCGACAGAGCATGTAGTTTTTAGAGAAGGTGTAAATACCACTCTTTCATGTATAGTTATTAAT
>MAXT01000309.1 GCA_001751225.1 Desulfuromonadales bacterium C00003107
ACCGGGAATTAAGGCAAGGTTCGGCATGGTATTTTGAAACATGATGATTATTTAACTGGGGTAGCGGTTCTGGTAGAGATAACCGTGCCGCCCATGCCGACGGTTAAAGGAGATAGCATAACCGGTGAGAACTTTCCGCATCAGATCCCCAAGGGGTCTATTACTTGTGCGGATAGGCAACACCTGCAGCCAGTCAAAGGAAGGTTCTTTTCAAGTCGACCAAGAAAGTCATTCCGGTCGCAGTCGTTAAGAAAAATATCTTGGCGATTCAAACCCCTGGTGATGACATGATGAATCGCATTGAGTCGTCTGTGTCGAGGCATGCCACCATGATAGAAATTAGCCAAATCAACGTCAATTAAATTATTAAACTAACTCCCCTAAATTCCCCTATCCCGATGGGGGCATCTTTTTCTCGTTTTTTTCTTGACTCCATAAATACCCTAGGTATATTTATACCTATCATCAAACAGTTTGAGGTACACTAATGAAGCCTGATTCGCAAAAACAGATCCACATAAAAATGCCATATGAACTCCATAAAGAATTAAGGGTCCGCGCCGCTGTGCGAGAGACTACCATTCAGAAGTATGTCATTCAAGCTATAAATTCCCAACTCGCGAAGGACAGCAAACGGGAGAAGGAGAATGTCTAAGAATAAATACAAACTTGATGATATTCTTGATAAGTTTCTGCACGGACACGCTCAATTTGAGCTGGAGAAGTTTCCGGCTGAGTGCATTGACGTTATAGTCACCAGTCCTCCATATTATGGGCAGAGAAACTATGGAAACGGAACTCAGATCGGAATAGAGCCATCTCCCGAAGAGTACCTTGACAATCTTCTGGCTGTGTTTCTGGAGTGTCATCGCGTATTACGACGTACGAGTACGCTGTGGCTGAACTTGGGAGACAAATATCTTAATGGGCGTTTAGCTGGTCTTCCTTGGCGACTCGCATTGAGGCTACAGGATGAGGGCAAGTTCATGCTACGATCTGACATCATCTGGCATAAGCCAAATGCAATGCCCTCTTCTGTCAAGAACCGGCCAACCACAGATCATGAGTACATTTTCCTTTTCTCAAAAACATCCAACTACTATTACGATGCTGATTCAATTCGAGAGCCCCATGTGACTTTCACCGAGAAAAGCAGAATGAAAGGTGGCCGCAATCATTTTGGCAAAGTCAATGGAACGCCGGAAAACGGCAAGAACGCTGGGAACTCGAATCTCCATGATGCACGCTGGGATCAAGCTTTTCACCCCAAAGGACGGAACAAACGTACTGTCTGGGAAATCCCCCTGTCGAAATTCAGAGAAGCCCACTTCGCTGTTTTTCCCGAGAAGCTGGTCGAACTCTGTATTCTTGCTGGAAGCAAACAAGGCGGATTAGTGCTCGATCCGTTCATGGGCAGTGGCACAACCGCTCTAGTTGCGACCAGGTTGAATCGCAGATTCATCGGGATTGACAGCGCAAAAGAATACTGCGACATGGGGCGCCGCAGAATCAGGAATGTTCAGTTGAACTTGCCGCTATGACACGGTCTTGAATACATCCACAAGATTCTCGAGTTCCTTAAGGAGAATAGGCTCAATTTTGGTAATTTGGTTGGGATTAGCCTGAATGTATACAAAATGCTCACAGGCGAGATCCTCAAGCTTGCCGCTCCACGACTCAGCTATAACAACTGGTAGGCAGTGGAATCCGGCTCCTTCGGCAACAGACACCGATTTGTGGATGTCTCTAGTGAAAAGAAGCGCATGCCCGCCACCCATGGTTTCTCTTGTTTTGACCGGTATCAAAAGGGTCTCTTCCAGCCCATATACGGGCACATCATAGGTTTCGTCTTCGACCCTTATCTGCTTGTCGCCGATGCGAAGTTCAATCTGATGCTTATCAAAAACAGAAGCTAGACAGCGCCGCACGACCGCCTCAAATAGAGTGCCCTTGAGGGCTCTTCGACTGCCTTCTAACCGGGCAATCAAAACCTCCGAGAGTGCGGGCCACTCCCAACTTGCTGTCTCAGGAAACAATGGTTTGACGTATTTCCTCAGTTCGTTGAGAAGCCTCGCTTTTCTTTCGTTTGGAGAGTTTCCGGGCATATGCATAACGAGAGGCCCAAGCCGTTGAGCAGGCGCATCACGAAGAAACCAAGACAAGAAGTACCATCGTGCCTTTCCGTTGGCGTAGGGATTGCCAAGGCCATCGTAGAGTTTTGCATCCGACTTGTGTATCAGGTACGCCAATATTGTCGACTGGGCTTTGCTATCATCTTCCGTGTTGATGAACTCCGGAACACTGTTGAATCCATGGTCATTGAGGAAATTGATGAAGTCTTCAAAGAACGCCTTGTTCTCATTAACGACGGCAACGAGTTCGCGTAGCCTGATGTTCTCAATAACGAAATCCAAATTGTTTCCTCCCCATTTCCCCAACGGAGCGCCTCAGGGGCGGCGCAGTTTTAGCGCCATCCATTGCAGGCGCAGGTTATATTCCTTTAAAATACCTTTTCTTCAATTTCTTTAGTTGCCTCGAAAGCTCTCTCTGAAAATCTCATTGCTTGTTCAAGGCAGCTGAAATAATAATCCTTCAGATTTTCGGGCTCCTGTATGATACCTAATTCATCCAATTTCTTTACTAACCATTCGTAATAAAAAAATGCGGCTTCAAGGGCATTATCTAAAGGCGGATATTGTGTTACTTTCGGCGTTTTTTGATGGTGTGTAATAAGATTGTTTCTATAATCTCTTACCTGTTTCCAATAAGATTCCCAACCGTGCTCGCCAATGCCGATGCGAGCCAAAAGCCCCTTTCTAAAAGACGTATGGTCGTCTACTAATGTTTTCCAGTGCGTAGGTTCGCTGTCAGTCCCAAAAACTTTGCACCATTCTAGAACAGCAGCATCATAGAAGTTATTAAAAACCAAAATCCAATAATTCTGATTAAAGCCATCCTTGTACTTCTTCAAGGAACGATAACTTGCAGCATTACGAACCACGTAAAGAAGTCGAAAAATATGTTCACTTGATTTTTCTTCAAACTTTGTTGTCATTTCTAAATTCAGGAATATAACAGTAGAGTAGCTAGAGTGCTGGATATTCCAGTATACCAGAATCTCGAATACGGAGATATCTAGAATTCTGTATATTTCAATATTTCAGTTTCTGCTTATACGTACCAATCTCTAAAAAAATAGGATTGCTTATTCGACAGACTATGAGCACAAGAACCGAAAATTTCCCCGATTTTCTTGAAATATTACTATCTATGAAGGCCGAGATGAAAAAAGTCAAGGGAAAAGCTGGTCAGGGCAACACGTTCTGGGATGCCTTGCTCGTGTCTTGTCTTCAATTTCTGTTGCAATGTCTGGAGACAATGTGTGTTTAGAGCTAACACTTCTTTCATCCCCGTTATTTATACAC
>MAXT01000310.1 GCA_001751225.1 Desulfuromonadales bacterium C00003107
ACAGGCTGTAGACCGCAGTCACCGAGGCATAGATAGAGAGGCTGCCGGAGAGGTCGCCCTCCCTATGCAGGGTGCTACGCATGGCGTGCCATTCCTGTACCGTTCTTCGGGCGTAGGCACGGAACTGTTCGCCGGTTGCCGATAGGGCTACGCGCCGCTTGTCCCGAATGAACAAGGGCTGGCCCAATTCTTCTTCGAGGCGCTGGATGGTTCGAGTCAATGCCGAGGGGCTGAGGTTGCAGGCCTGACTGGCACGACCGAAATGGCACAGCTCGGCCAGAGTTAGAAAAATTTCCAGATGACGAATGTCCATAACCCGCTCCTCGTTGCGTTTAATGCAATATAGTATTCATAATAAATCAATTTACGCAATAGTCGTTTTCGCGTATGGTGCCCTAGACTTTAAAACTTCCAATTCACCCACATAAGGAGAACAACCATGGGACAGAATTATTTTAATTCCCTGCCGCTGCGTCGTCAGCTGCAGGAACTCGGTACCTGCAGTTTTATGGACGCATCTGAATTCGCCAACGGCTGTGAGTATGCCAAGGGCAAGAAGATCGTCATCGTCGGTTGTGGAGCTCAGGGCCTCAACCAGGGCCTCAATATGCGCGATAGCGGCCTTGATGTTGCTTATACCCTGCGTAAAGGTGCCATCGAAGAAAAGCGCCAATCCTATCTTAACGCCACCGAGAACGGTTTCGCCGTTGGCACCTACGAAGAGATGCTGCCCACCGCCGACATCGTTATGAACCTTGCTCCCGACAAGCAGCATACCGACGTGGTCAACACCGTGGTGCCGCTGATGAAGCAGGACGCGGTCTTCTCCTATGCCCATGGCTTCAACATTGTTGAGGAAGGCACTGTGATTCGCGAAGACCTGACGGTCATCATGGTCGCCCCCAAGTGCCCCGGTTCCGAGGTTCGCGAAGAGTACAAGCGCGGATTCGGTGTACCGACCCTGATCGCCGTACACGGCGAAAACGATCCCAATGGCGACGGCCTGGAAATTGCCAAGGCCCTTTGCTCCGCTCAAGGTGGAGACCGTGCCGGGGTTCTCGAGTCGTCCTTTGTCGCCGAGGTTAAATCGGACCTGATGGGCGAGCAAACCATCCTCTGCGGTATGCTGCAGGCTGGGGCTCTGCTCTGCTTCGACAAGATGACCCAGAACGGTATCGATGCCCCTTATGCCGTTAAACTCATTCAGTTCGGCTGGGAGACTATCACCGAGGCTCTCAAGCACGGTGGCATCACCAACATGATGGACCGTCTCTCCAACCCTGCCAAGCTGGCTGCGTTCGAACTGGCTGCCGAGCTCAAGTACATCATGCGGCCCCTGTTCGAAAAGCACATGGATGACATCATTTCCGGCGAGTTTTCTCGCACCATGATGGAAGATTGGGCTAACGACGACATCAATCTGCTGACCTGGCGCGAAGCAACGGGCAAGACCGTTTTTGAGCAGACCGAAGGGGCTGGCGAGATCTCCGAGCAGGAGTTCTTCGACAAGGCCATCCTCATGGTAGCCATGGTCAAGGCCGGTGTCGAACTGGCTTTCGAAGCCATGGTCTCCTCCGGTATCGAGCCCGAGTCGGCTTACTACGAGTCCTTGCATGAAACCCCGCTGATCGCTAATACTATAGCTCGTAAGAAACTCTACGAGATGAACCGAGTGATCTCCGATACCGCCGAGTATGGCTGCTACCTTTTTGCCCACGCCTGTGTGCCTTTGCTGCAGGATTTCATGAGCAAAATCGGCACCGAGGTCATCGGCAAAGGCCTCGACCTTACCGATAACAGTGTCGACAATAGCACTTTGGTGACTATTAACGCAGAGATCCGCTACCACCTCATCGAAGAGGTTGGTCAGGAACTGCGTGCGGCCATGCAGGGCATGAAAGCTATTGTTTAAGCTACACATAAGTAAAGACTGACAGTGAAAATAGGCAGACTGCATTAAAGCAGTCTGCCTATTTTTTTTGATCATTGGATAAATCTTTGGGCTGAGATCAGTAAGAGACCCTGCCCCCTGTCTTCGACCGCCTTTCTGTTGTTTCCCCTGTTGATTTCAGGCCGCTTGTTGACAACTAGAATTAGCTGAATATACTTAGCCAAGGCTAATGGCGGGAGGATGGTGGAGCCGTCATGGCTGATGGATAGTTATTTAAATATCAAACCTGCTGTAAATATGGAGGCCGCGATGATTTTTTACTGTCCGCTTGCATTTTCAGGAGACTGCAATACGGAGAAATGTTCCTACCACGGCACTTCTAGTTGTATCGACGGTCAGTTGCGGGTCAGTGTCACGCCCCGAACAAGTGGTTGGGCTGTTCCCTGTCCCCGCGCCCATGGACCCAACTGCAATACGAGAGATTGTTCCTTGTGGGGGTCGCCAAGTTGCAATGGTGGAGAAGTTAATATCTATATGCAACTCTGACTTGGTTGCTGGGGTGCAACGGTGACCGGTTCCAAACCAGACCGGCGTAGAATTCATGCCGGTCCCTAGGCAAGTTCTTTGGCCTCGTTCTTAACGCAAAGACAATTTTGCGGGTCTCTGGAACCGACCGTTTCTTGTTTTAGGCCGATCCAGTGATGAACGGTCTCGACGTTGAATCCAGCCAATCGTTCCTCACCGACCTGTATCAGCGGTCGGGAGATGAGTAGTGGTTCTGCCACCATCATGTTCAAAGCCTCTTCCCGGGTCAGGCTATCTGGAGAAATGACAGCCGCTTTTATTTTCGGGTTTGTTTTGTTGAAACAGTCCGCTATCGGTCGATCATTAAAAAAAAGCTCCAGCTTCCCTTTAGTCCAGGGTTCGGTCAGCAGGTTCCTCACCTCCAGTTCATGTCCTGAATTCAGCAAAATATCCTTTTGACGTTCATTTCCTTTGCATCCCGGTTTCTCTCAAAAAATTGTATTAGCCATGGGCCTTCCTTGGTTGATTTTTAAATTTGGAGAATGAAGGGCAATAAAAAAGCCCCCAGAGAAAAGGTCTCGGGGGGCTTCATTGCCGAAATTTCTACTACGTCTTTGTGGTGTAAAAAAATAGCTCACGATCCGTGGTCTATGTCCACAAGGGCGCCAGGGGATGTATGGTCCATTGGTGGGTCAGGTTCTGTTTGTTCTCGGAGAGACTCTCGTTGTTTCCCATAAAACCGAGCTGTCTTGTTGTTGTAAAGAACCAGCGTACAACTTGCGTTTACAGCAGCTCCGGAGAGAAGGCCACCACTTCATCGATGATGGTGGCGTCGGTTAGGAGCATCACCAGCCGATCGAGGCCGAGAGCAATTCCAGCTGCTTCGGGCATGGCGGCCAGTTCAGTGAGGAATTTTTCCGGTACAGGGTAGGGGGGCTTGCCGGCAGCTCGGCGCTCGGCTTCATCAGTTTCGAACCGCCGCCGTTGCTCTGTGGGGTCGGTCAATTCGGAAAAGGCGTTAGCCAATTCTAGTCCGGCTATATAGAGTTCAAAGCGTTCCGCTACTTGAGGTCGTTCGGGGTGACAGCGAGCCAGAGCGGCCAGTTCAGACGGGTATTCGATAAGAAAGGTCGGCCGTCCTCGGCCGAGGTATGTTTCGACCTCCAAGGTTAGCAGTTCGTCAAAACGATCCGACTCCAGGGCCTCGGCTAGGCCGAGGGTGGCATACCGTTCAAAGGCCTCCGCTACGGTGAGCCGTTCAAAGGGGCCGCTTAGATCGATGGTTTCACCTTGGTAGGTAAAATGTTCCTGCGCTACCAGCACTCGAAGAAGTATTTCGCATTCGTCCATCAAGCGGAGGTAGTCGCAGCCGGCCGCATACCATTCGAGCATGGTAAATTCTGGTAGATGACGCTTGCCCCGTTCCCCATCCCGCCAGCAGTGGCAGATCTGAAACAATTTCTCATAGCCAGCAGCCAGCAGCCGTTTCATGCACAGTTCCGGGCTGGTATGCAAAAACCAGTCATTGCTGGTCATCGCATCGATATGGGCTTCGGGGGCGTTGCCCGGTAACCGCTGGGGAGTCTCGACTTCCAGATATTCCCGGCTAATAAAAAAGGCCCGGACCATTTGCACGATCCGGGCTCTTTGTTCAAGCCGGGCGCGCTTTTTGGTCAGCGCCCAATTGCCTTCCATGTTCTTTTATTCCTTGACTCGGGTGACGTAATCGCCGGTGCGGGTGTCAATCTGAATCAGAGAGCCTTGCTCAACGAAGGACGGTACTTGCAGGGTATAGCCGCTCTCAACGGTGGCCGGCTTGTTGTTCCCGGCGGCGGTGTCGCCCTTGACCCAGGGGTCGGATTGAGAGACCCGTAAATTGACAAAGTTGGGCAAAGTGATGCCGATGCCGCGCTCGCCGAACATCAGGATCTTGACCTCCATGTTGTCGACCAGAAAGTATTTCTGCTCGCCAAGAGCATCTTCCTCCAGGGTAGTTTGCTCGTAGCTCTTTTGGTCCATGAAAACGTAACCGGACTCATCCTGGTAGAGGTACTGCATGTCTGATTCATGCAGCGCGGCCGGCTCGAAACTTTCACCGGAACGGTAGGTGCGATCGAACAGGGCGCCGGTAATCATGTTGCGCAATTTACATTTATAAAGGGCTTGGCCCTTGCCAGGTTTGGAAAAATCGAACTGGGCGATGACGTGCGGTTCACCGTCGATCATTAACTTGGTACCTTTACGCAGGTCGGATGTACTCAGCATGGTATTTACTCCTCTATCAGTACTTGGCCGCAGGGGCTCAAAAAGGTCGACGGCTTAAAGGCCGTATTTAACCATAGGAATATCGTTCTTGTCATGAAAAAAAGTCCCTTTTCAACGGCTTGCCGGTCATGCTATCTATGGAGCGGTGTGGCAATGGGTCGTTTATTGACATAGGAGCAAGCGATGATCGAATTTGTGGTGGATAGTAAGAAGTGCACCCGTTGCGGTGAGTGCGTCAAGGATTGTCCTGTCGGTATTATTGCTCTTGAAGACAGCGGCCCGGCACTGATTGCCGACAAAGCGAAATTGTGCTTGAAATGCCAGCATTGTTTGGCCGTCTGCCCGACGGCAGCGCTTAGCGTCCTGGGTAAAAATCCTGCTGATAGTCAGGTTTTAGCAGGACATCTGCCGACGGCTGAACAGGTCGAGGCACTTATTCGCGGTCGCCGCTCAGTGCGTCGCTTTGCTCCCGAACCGATCGCCAGCGATACCATCAACAAACTGCTACGAACCGCCGCTCATGCTCCCACCGGCCACAATAACCTCGGTGTGGTTTTTACCGTTATTGAGGACCCGGCCACCATGAAGCAGTTGCGCGAAGAGACTCTGGCAGGAATCCGCGAGGCGGTGGAGGGTGAACGTCTGCCCAAGGGAATGGAGTTTTTTGCCGGAATCGTCAAGGCCTGGGATCGCGGCACCGATGTCATCTTTCGTGATGCGCCCCATCTGGTGATCGTTTCGGCACCCAAGTCGGGGCCCACCCCTGCAGCTGACGGTTATATTGCTCTCTGCACTTTTGAACTGCTGGCCAGCAGTTTGGGCCTTGGCACTTTGTGGGACGGCTTGGCCACTTGGGCTCTGGTTGATATAGCGCCTCAGGTTGGAGCTAAACTCGGTATTCCCGAGACCCATGAACTGGTCTATACCATGCTGTTCGGTCAACCGGCGGTAAAATACCATCGCACTGTGCAACGGGACCAAGACGCTAATATTCAGCAGTTGATTTGGTAGAGGGTGGTTGCTTGCCTCTCTGAGGTCGTTGTCCCTCCCTCAATATCGATTACCCGAAGGAGATACCATGTCTGCATGCCGTCGCAAAGGCCCTGATCTGTGGAGCCGCTCTCTGCGTTATCTCGCTTTGTTCGGCTGGCTCTTGCTGGTCAGCGCCTTTTTCGTCCTAGATTACGCTAAGCCGAAGGTTGAGACCTTCTTCGAACGGGTCTATGATATTCGTCTGCACCAGCAGTGGGACATGGACTTGGCCAAGTACATTTTGTGGCTGATGGTTCTGGGTTTGCTGCTCAGCGTTGTCGGTCTGGTGATTAATGCAAAACGGAATCGGCGTCGGACCGACCAGTGGCGCCTCTCGCTGATTTTTCTCGGGATCATTTCTTTGGCCGGAATCTTTCTTTATTTTTTGAACTTCAGCTGAACCGAGTGTCTGCTTTTATTTATAGAAGTAGGCTCTGACGACCTTCTCTAGAACCTGCCTCAACGTTGGTGAACCCGCAAAAACTTATAGAATGGCTAAACAATGATTTCGTCCTACAAGGCCTGGTGTTTTTTCAGGGGTGAAGGCATACATCTAGTATGTCGAGGTCCTGAAAAAACGCCGTAACGCCGTAGGGCGGACTTTTTGCGACGACATCAACGTTTATTCCCCGTTTTCTTCTGTTTTACAATTTCGAATAAAGTGATTTCCGGTGGTGTCAGTATGCGCA
>MAXT01000311.1 GCA_001751225.1 Desulfuromonadales bacterium C00003107
CGGATAAGCTCGGTATGTTGGAGACAGTGCAGTGCGGCTAGATCGCCGTTGGCGAATGACATGTTCGGGTATCTTTCTTTGGGGCTAGCATGGCCTTGGGCTCTGTCGTGGTGGTCTTAAGAACATCTGATCGGTCGATTCATATGGGCCGGGTGGAACTGTAACAGAGCTCTTTCTCGGTAATGTTTGACCCTTGGCAAGTTGCAACAGCAGGGAGGGGGCGTTTGATGGCTTTACTAACTAGTGTTCATCCGGTTACACCGGATGAACACCGCGCAGGTTTCCGAGTCGAAAACGAGGGATTTTTCGTCGTGGCAAGGAAATCAAGGGCCCTTGGGACGGCTGTTTTTTTCGATTGTCTTTTGTTTGGCGGAATTGTCGCATGACTCGCACAGGTAAGGTTTCCCCTGGAGCGGTGCTGTTCGTGGTCTGTTCGGCTCTGTTTCTTATGCCTTTTATGTTGTCGGCTGTGGCGGTGGCCCTGCCGACCATCGGCCGAACTCTGCAAGCAAGTGCCCTGCAGGTCGGCCTGGTGGAGACGGTTTACATCCTCTCGGTGGCGGTTTTTCTGCTACCCATGGGGCGCTTCGGCGATATTTACGGTCGACGGCGAGTCTTCATCTGGGGGATCTTCTTCTTCACAGTCGCTACCGCCCTGGTCGCCCTGTCCAGTTCCATTGAGATGCTCATCGGCTGGCGCATTCTGCAGGGCATCGGTTCTGCCATGGTCAACGCCAGTAGCCTAGCCATCGTGGTATCGGTCTTTCCTGCCGAAAAGCGTGGCCGCATACTCGGTATCGCTATCAGCACTGTCTACGCCGGTATCTCCTGCGGGCCGCCCATCGGCGGTTTTTTGACCAGTAGCTACGGTTGGCGTGCGGTTTTTGTGCCCGGAGTGGTCCTGGGATTGCTGTCCTGGTTGCTGACCCTGACCCGCATGCGCACCGAGTGGAACGAAGCCGCCGGCGAACCCTTCGACTGGCGGGGCAGCCTGGTCTATGGACTGGCTGTGGCCGGTATCACCCTAGGTGGCTCGCGCCTCGATGCCGGGGGATGGGCGGTCGCGGCACTGCTGGCCGGTCTGATGTGCTTGGCCCTATTCGTGGTTTTCGAGGGGCGCTGCTCCCATCCGGTGCTCGATATCCGCCTGCTGACCGGCAACCGGATCTTCGCCCTGAGCAACGTCGCCGCCTTTATCAACTACGGTTCGACCTTCGGTGTGGTCTTCTTTCTAAGTCTCTATCTTCAGTACGTCAAGGGGCTCAGCCCCAAAGATGCCGGCTTGCTGCTTATGCTGCAGCCGCTGGTGCAGATGCTGCTGGCCCCTGTTGGCGGGCGGCTGGCCGATCGGTTTCCCGCCGCCCGAGTAGCTACGGTGGGGATGGCCCTGTGTTGTTGCGGTCTGCTGCTGGCTGCTACCATCGGCCGCGATACCCCGCTGGTGGTGGTGGCCGGCGCCCTGCTGTTGCTTGGCCTTGGCTACTCCTTCTTTTCTACCCCCAACACCAGTGTCATCATGGGCAGTCTCGATAAACGCTATCTCGGGGTGGCTTCCGGTCTGACCGGAACCATGCGTTCTTTGGGTATGACCTTCAGCATGGTGATCGTCACCCTCAGCTTTTCCCTATTCATGGACGGTCACACGGTTTCGGCGGCAACTACCCCTGCTTTCATCCGCAGCATGCAGATTGATATGCTGGTTTTTTGCGCCCTGTCTGTCTTTGGCATCGGCTGCTCCCTGGGGAGGCTTTCCTGGCGCCCTTGCTAGATTATTCCGTTTTCTGCTAATGACAAAAGGCAGCTGAGCGGCTGCCTTTTGTCGTTACTGGAAGCGTTTTCTTTGGTTCAGTACTTTCCGAACGCAGCGAGCGCCAGCGTCGGCGCTTTGAGGCCTTTCTTGCTGCTGCCACAAATCCGTTTGTGGTGATTGAACTCGGTGCCGGAACCACCGTTCCTACTATCCGCTGCCTATCGGAGCAATTGATACAGCGAGATGGGGCGAGGCTGATTCGTATCAATCCCAGCGAAGCGCAGGCTTCGGTGCGACAGCTTTCTCTGAAGATGGGGGCGTTGATGGGTTTACAGCAGATTGAAGCGGTTTTGTAATAGGTGATTTGCGTAGGTATGTACAAAAGAAATGGAAAAGGCCGTTTCACCCACTGGTGAAACGGCCTTTTCCATTTGTAGCTGGTACCGAAGGCCGGAGTCTCACAGGTGGAGACCTTCTGCTGTCGATAACTTACCTAACTATCTATTTTTTTGCCTCTTTGTGAAACCTTGGTTCCGAAGAATGTGGTCCATGTTGCGGACTATGTTTGTTGAAATGTTAAGGTGTAGTTTAACTTCAAATACACCCAAAGGCTACTTGTTGATTCTTGCCCAGATTTCCTTGGCCAGTTGCTGACCTTTTTCGATTTCGGAAGATGGCCACAGGCTTTGCGCAGTTTCCATGTTCTTTCTAGCCTCTTGGTTATTGTTTGCCGCAGCCACAGCCCACCATGCATAAGCATCAACATTGCTTTGCGGTACCCCATGACCCTTAAAATAGCTGAAGCCAAGAGTCTGTTGAGCATCTGCATCTCCCTGCTCTGCGGACAATTGAAGCCATTTAGCCTCTTCTTTATAATCCCTGAGAACGCCTAGCCCATCGCCATACATAAGGCCTAAATTATATTGGGCATTATGAAGGTCCTGCTCCGCAGCTAACCGAAACCATTTCACCGCCTCATTGTAATCTTGGGGCATTCCTTTGCCATGCTTGTGCATCATGCCGAGGTTGTTTTGGGCATTTGCATATCCCTGCTCTGCGGCCAATTGATACCATTGCGCAGCTTCCTTGTAATCTTGAAGCACGCCACGGCCATGGTAATACAGCAGACCCATATTGTATTGGGATTGAGAACAGCCCTTCTCAGCTTCTGGAAGCCATAAGGCGTGAGCCTTAGTGTAGTTTCCAGACCTAGCCGCCTGAAGAGCATCCTGCAATGAATCGGCCCAAGCAAAAGGAACAACGAATAACAATAAGATAAGACACACAGCGGGTATTCTGACTTGCATGAAACCTCCTCGGATAACAATGGGAATCATTAAAAACACTCTAGTCTTATCATAGTAAAATCGGATGCTCAAGACGTTAACTTATGCCTCTATTTTTCTAGTCTCCGCCGCTGCATATCCAATACGCAGCCTCCTAAATTCTTAGTAAACTGGGTCACCATACTCATTAGGGGTCGACAGGGCCAGAGTTACCGAGATGCCCCTCGAAAGCCCCTACAAGTCTCCTGACGGGCCTTTCGCGTCTGCTGGATGGTGCCACATCAGATGTTGTGTCGCAGCAAGGGGGTCAACGGTTCATGGTGATAAATCGCCAGCCGATTGCTAGCCCGAGTGATGGCCACATAGAGCAGGTTTTTACCGAGCTCGGTTACTGGATAAGCCTTTTGGGTTGGGTTCCATAGGATCACCCCGCCGAACTCCAGCCCCTTGACCTGGTGGGCGTTGGT
>MAXT01000312.1 GCA_001751225.1 Desulfuromonadales bacterium C00003107
CAACGTAATTTCTTGCGCAATAAGCTATTGCAGGAGATGGACGTCCTTGCTCGCAACCTCGCAAATAACTGTGCGGCATCAGTTATCTTCGGCGATCACCGTACTGCCAACGAAACCCTTGAATCCCTCAAGGCCAACCCACAAGTTGCCATCGGCATCATTTACGATACCGAGGGGCGAATCTTTTCCAGCTACCACCAACAAGAGACGCTCGATTCTCCTACAACCTATCCATCCCCAGCGCTTCTCGACGCAGGTCACCTCTTTTCCAGACATCATCTCGACAGCATCCAAACCATCGGCTACGGTTCGGAAGAGTTGGGCCTGCTTTATCTGCGGGCCAACCTGAAGATGATCGAAAATACCTTGCTGCGGTATATCGGTTTCGGATTTATGGGGCTAGGGGGAGCCTTTGTCCTGGCCTGGATACTGGCCTCCCGGCTCCAGCGTGTCATCTCCCAACCGATTGAGCAGCTCGCTGCCGCCATGAAATCGGTATCGAAAGAACGCAATTACAGCCAGCGGGTAAAAATGGAAAGTCACGATGAACTCGGCAGCCTTATCGACGATTTCAACGAAATGCTCGTGCAGATCGAGATGCGTGATCAGGAATTACGCAACAAACAGAACCGTCTCGACTACCTGGCCCACCATGACACCCTCACAAACCTTCCCAACCGCCTGCTATTCCAGGACCGGCTGCGCCATGCCATATCCAAAGCACGACGCATGCAACAAATCATGGCGCTGCTATTTCTCGACCTGGACCGGTTCAAAAACATCAACGATTCTCTAGGCCACGAGGTGGGGGATCAGGTTCTGCAAGAGGTCGCCAAACGCCTAACCAACATCGTGCGGGAATCGGACACCCTGGCCCGACTCGGCGGCGATGAATTCGTCATCGCTCTAGAACAAAATACCGAATCCCGCGAACTCACCATCGTTGCCCAAAAGATCCTCGAAACCCTTTCCACAGCCTTCCATATCGACACTCACGAACTGTACATCACCGCCAGCATCGGCATTAGTCTCTATCCTGCCAATGGCCTGACGCCTGAAACCCTGATGAAAACGGCCGATGTGGCCATGTACCGGGCCAAAGAAAAGGGCCGCAACAATTTCCAGTTTTTCGCCTTGGAAATGAACGAACGGGCGCACCAGGCTTTGTTTCTGGAGAACAATCTGCGCAAGGCCATCGACAACCAGGAACTGGCCCTCTACTACCAGCCTCAGGTGGAAATCACCACCGGCAAAACAACCGGCATGGAAGCTTTGATTCGCTGGCACCACCCGACACGTGGAGTAATCCCACCCGACAAGTTCATCCCCATGGCCGAAGAAACCGGCTTGATTATCCCCATCGGCAAATGGGTGATTAACACCGCCTGCCAACAAACCATGCAGTGGCAGCAGGCCGGCTTCCCGCCCTGCAAAGTCGCCGTGAATATATCTCCCCGCCAATTTCGTCAGAGCGATCTGGTAGAAACAGTGGCACAAGCCTTGGATGAATCAGGCCTGGCTGCGTGCTGGCTGGAACTGGAAATCACCGAAAATGTGCTGGTCGAAGACGTCGCGCAGACCATTACGATCATGGAGTCCCTCAACAGCTTAGGGGTCAGCTTGGCTATCGACGATTTCGGCACCGGCTATTCCTCCCTGAGCTATCTGCACCGATTTCCTCTTTCAAAACTAAAAATCGACCGATCTTTCGTGCAGAGCATCGGCGGCCCGGCGGGCAACCAGGCCATCGTCGAGGCCATTATCGCCCTGGCCTGCGCCCTGGATCTGGAAGTTATCGCCGAAGGGATCGAAAATCAGGAACAAATCGCTTTTTTGAAGGAACGCGGCTGTTTTTACGGACAGGGGTTCTATTTCAGCAGACCACTACCGGTCGATGCCTGTGAGCAGTTCCTACTTCAGGAACGAATTCCAAAGGTCTTTGCTCTTGAACAGCAACTACTCCCCTAAAGGAAAACGGCCCTTCACCTCCCGCCTGATTACGGCCCCTCTGATTACCTCCCGACATCCTTCTGCCGATCCCCATCTGTGCAGATACCTGAAAAACCATACCACCACCTATTGCCTAATTACTCCGATTGACACCGATCCTCTCACCTTGACCGATGAAGCTCCTTACGGCTCTCACGCCGATCTTCTTGGCGTTCAGCACGAAACGCGCCCCGACCCTCCCAAGGACCTTATACCGAACAGAAGCTTACACTCTGAATCCATTTTCATGTTTTAGTTTTCAGGAGAAATACCATAAGTGCAGAAAACCGCCTTCACCAAGCGTCATATCACCATAACAAAGCACTCGCTCTTGCCATAGAAAGCCCTACTCCCTGGCTATTTTCATCTCACCACAGAGAACAACCTGAAATTACAGGCGCAACTAAATCCCTCGTTAAAAAATGACTGATTTCAGCTGAACTGGCTCAGCCATTGCGTATACAAGATACTTATACACTCGCATATGAAGTTTTTGACACACTTCGTTGCCCCCGGCCAACACAAGAAAGGAACAACCCAATGAAGCTTCAAATCATTAAATGCCTGCTCTGCTCGCTACTGCTTGGTTGCCTGCCTGTTACATCAGCAATGGCCGGCTCCGGTAATTTTGCTCTTGGAATGAAAGCCAGCACCTTGGGTGCCGGTGCCGAGGGGATCGTCGGCGTACTGCCTGCGCTCAACCTGCGGAGTGGAGCCAACGCATTAAGCGTCGATTTCGATATCAATACCAGCGATATAGATTACGATGGGGACGCTGACCTGCTTTCATTTCCGATCATGTTAGATTGGTACCCCTTCAAAAAATCTGAGTTTCGATTCAGTGCCGGCGCCTTGATCAACAAGAATGAAGCAGATCTTGCAGCCTCTTCTCAAGCCACCTACACCATCAATGGGACGGACTATACAGCGGCCCAACTGGGAAACTTGAATGCTAAGGTCGATTTTAACGAGGTCGCGCCCTATGTGGGAATCGGCTGGGGAAATGCTCTCAGCAAAGACAAACGCTGGTCCTTCACTTGCGATTTTGGCGTAGTTTTCCAGGGCAAGGCTAATATTGATCTCTCAGCAACCGGCCCAATTGCCTCGGACCCTACCTTCCAGACAGATTTAGCGCAGGAGAAACAGGAGTTGGAGGACGAGTTGGAGAATTACCAATACTATCCGCTTATCGCTCTGGGGATCACTTACAAATTCTGACTTTAAACGCCTGATCGATCGCGACCTTTGACAAAAAAGGCCCGGCATTTCGCCGGGCCTTTTCTATTCAGGTCTAACCATTAAATGCTCTGACTGCCGAGAAAAAACACAGTAGAGCAAAACAAGTATTAATTAATCCTGTTAGCAAACCAACCGGTTGCGGCCACTGTCCTTGGCCTGGTAAAGCAGGGCATCAGCACAATTGATCATCGCTTCAAGGCTGGTATCTGTCTCGGCGGTAAGACCTATACTGACGGTCATACGAATCGCTGAGTCACTGCCGAGGATGTCGGTAGAAGCTAACTCAAGATTTTGTCGTATCGCTTCACAACACTCGACAGCGCTTTCTCTCCCTTGAGGCAATAAGGCACAAAACTCCTCACCTCCCATTCTAGCGACGACCGCCTCGGCAGGCAAAGACTCCTGTAATATTTTGGCCACATGTTGAATGGCCAAATCCCCTGCATCATGGCCAAACTTATCGTTAATCTGTTTGAAGTGGTCGATATCAAAAACGGCGCAGGCCAACGGCGTCCCAGCCGTCACCGCCTGCTGCCAAACCCGAACCCCTCTCTCAAAGAGATGGCGTCGATTAGGCAAACCGGTCAAGAAGTCGGTAACCGCCGCTTCGCGAATGGCTGCAATATTTTCCAGATTTTCGATGTTCTGACTGACTCGGCAGTAGAATTCCTCGGTCAGAAAGGCCTGTTTGACCATAAAATCGTTGGCGCCGCATTTAAGAAAACGCGCTGCCATGACATTATCGCCCCGCGCCGAAATGCCAATAATCGCCATGTCGTCCTTGGACCATTGCTTGCGCAACGTCTGGGTCAGTTCAAAGCCATCCATGTTCGGCATATGAAAGTCGGTAATAACCAGCTTAATCTGTGGATGTTCGGCCATGATTTGCAGGGCCTGGCGACCGTCTGCCGCTTCAAAAACCTTATACCGGTGAACCCGCAATAAAGCCGCGATGGCTTCCCGAGGCAAGGCAGAATCATCGACCACCAGTACCTCGGTCTGCGGATTACGCTCAAGACGCCGCAACAGGGCCACCAAGTAATCGAGGCTCTGCACCCCTTCTTTAAGGACGTAGTCAACAACCTTTTCCGCCCAGATCTGCTCACGCACCTCCTTGTTGACCACGCTGGTAAAAACGATAACCGGGATATTACATGCGACCAACTCGCCGACAATTTCGCCCCGTGGAGCATCAGGCAGGTTGAAATTAACGATGGCGGCAACATACTCACTGGCATCGTCCCGAACCAGCGTGAGCGCCTCGGCCATGGTCGTTACCCAACGAACCTTTGCGCCGGTTTCAGCTGTCAGCTTGTTCTTAAGCATGCGCCCAAAGAAACTGGAATCTTCTACTACAAGAATTTTTTTCATACTGCTCCTCTGAGCTGCTATTTGATAAAACACACGATTTTTAACATTATCAATCAACCCCGACCAATCGATTCGGCTAGGCGCATCCGAGACACCGTTTCTGCCACCCGGCCTTGCCGGACCGGCGTGGGCTTATATACTGAAGGAAAACCTGAGCGCCAGAAACCGGTCCAAGCGGCACCCGTCGATATTTTGACTGAATAGACCTATTTTAGCTTACCTGCAAAAAAGGCGCCACAATAATGATGCGAGCTAAACCACCCAACCATTCCGTAGCAAAGCCAAAGATTCAGCTCTGGGCGGTAAATCTTTGCCAACGGTCCCTGCTGTTATTAGGCTTGCTGATGCTGCCCCAGGCCGGCCACAGCGAGATTCACAACTACGTCGATGAACACGGCACCAGCGTATTTGTTGATGATGCATACCTCTCCCCCACGGAGCGCCGGGGTCTCCAACAAAAAGTTCTGGATTCCGAGAACGCCAAACGTCAGTCTCTAACCACCCCGGTGAAGGTATACGGCAATCAAGTACTGGTACCGGTGGAACTTAGTGACGGCAATCGACAAATCAGTGTTCGGTTGCTACTCGACACCGGCGCTTCGCAAACCGTTTTCCATCGTCGTACCGTGGCATCACTGCGCACCAGGTCTCTGGGAAAGGGTTGGTCCCGGCTTGCCGGAGGCCGTCTTATCGCCACCGAAAAGGTCCGTTTTACGTCCCTTCAAGTCGGTCCCTATACTTGGGAAACGCCCACAATCTACCTGATCGAGCTCAGCGATTCAGACGCCCCCTTCGATGGCCTGCTCGGCATGGATTTCCTCAGGAAGCACCACTACCGCATTGACTTTCAACAACAACTCATCCATTGGCAACCCACTGACTGAGGCCTCGACTAACTGCATCGGATACAAGCACTAAAGACTGCGCCAGCCCTTTTGCTTAAGCCACCAAAACCCTACCTCTGTTCATGTTCTACTATTAGGCTATACTTTGCGAAAGACCGCAGTTACAACACCGTCCGTTGAAGCGGCCCTAAAGGGAAGGGACGTATCATGCCGGAACCACCTCCCAACATTGACGCTAAAGACCTCTATTACCGGCTGTTCAGCCATTTGCCTGATTGCCTGGTGGTGGTTGACCGGCAGCACCGCGTCGTCCTATCCAACTGGCGAGGCGGTTTCGAAGATGTTCCCCTGGATAAACGGAACGGACAGCCCCCCTGTGCCGCCATCTTCCATCCGGATGATGCAATCCCCTTTACCACCTGCCCGGCTACCGAGGTCTTTCTCAGCGGACGGCCGACCACTCGCGAATTCAGCAACTCTCATATCGGCACCCTGGAGTGCCGCGCTTTTCCAATTTTTGATCACGCTGGCGAAGAAGTCGACTACGTTGCTTTGCATATCTGTAATATTTCCGACCGCAAAAAACTGGAAAAGGGCCTGATTCTCTGCCAGAAAATGGAGACGGTGTCCTGCATGGCGGCCGGTCTGGCTCACGACTTCAACAACCTGCTGACCGTGGTCGGCGGTTTCGGCCAGATCCTGCAAAATGCCCTTACCGAACCCCGACTGAGGGAGGCGGCGGCAGCCATCATCGACGCCGAAGAGCGAGCCCGCAAACTGGTGGAACGGTTGATGATGATCGGCGACAAACGCCCTGAACAGAGCGAGCGCTTAAATCTCAACGACCTGTTGCGCGACCTGGAAGAGTTGTTAATCCCCCTGCTGGGAAGTCAGACCAAGGTCGATCTGCAACTTGATGAACACCTGGATAATATTCGCGGCGAAAGCACTGAATTAGAGCAGGTGATCCTCAATTTGGCCATCAACGCCCGCGATGCCATGCCGGAAGGTGGTCGCCTAATCATCGTCACCACCAACCTCCAGATTGAAGAGCATACCCCCCTGCACGACCAAGGAATTATTCCAGGCCCTTATGTGCTGCTTACTGTCCACGACACGGGCCACGGCATGGACGACCTCACCCGGGAGCGTATCTTTGATCCCTTCTTCACCACCAAGAACAGTGATAAAGGGACCGGGCTCGGCATGTCGGTGGTGTTCAGTATCGTCAAGCGTCACCACGGGCACATCGCTCTGCAAAGCAGTGCGGGCAAAGGCACTACGATCGAAATCTTTCTGCCTCTCTAAATCCCGCCCCAGTAAACCATTGATCAAGAACGATACCCATTGGCGGCAGGCTCGGCTTCCTGCGTTTATTCAGCTTACGTTTTGACTGGGGTCGCGCCAGAAACGCCGATCAGCTTACGCAGCACCAGCACCTGCAAAAAAAACGGCACACTGTAAGTGGCGGCAAAGGTCGCTTCGGCCGGGCCGAAGAATTGCCCACTGAAGGCCAAGATCAGAATGTAATTGGGGAATAGGGTACAAACCAGGGCCGTAGCACGAAATTCCGGAGTAGTACCGCGAAACAACAAGGGGCCAAGCAACATTACCAGCGCAACCAGCAAGGTACCAGCAGCCATGGCTTGCAGGGCCAAGGCTGGATTCTGCAAAAAGTAATGGGAATAGCGGGAGAAGACCCCAAGGTTGGTCAACGCCACAGCCAGCAAAGAGAGGGGATAACTACGCTGCAGAAGCCAATCGGCGGGACGGGGCAACCAACGTACACAGGCGCGTCCTGCCAGGGCCGGGACAAAAATCATCACCGCCAACATCTGGGCCATGGCAACAACACCCACCTGCAGGTTTTCCCCGGCCAGACCCGCCACCAGAGGCGGCAGGGTAAAGGGCAGCAACAACGAAGAGAGAATCACGCCCGCCGCCGTCAGGCCGACATCGGCCCGAAACAGGCGAGCAAAAAATGGGGCCAGAACAGCCGTCGAAGCACCGGCGACCAACAGAGCCGACAATTGATACTCTGGCCAAAAGGTATGATAGAGGGCAAAAGCTGCCACCGGCAGCACCAGGCATTTGACTGCCAGCAAGCGCACCGTATCAAGAGGGGACGCCAGTGCACACCGCAGAACTTGTGCCAGGTCAACAGCCAAAAAGGACAGTAGCAGCAAAAACATCACGCAGCCCATGGGCACCGCCCGCAGCGGCGCGGCCAGTCCGGGCAGAAAAATTCCAAGAGCCATGGTGGCGTAACTAATCACC
>MAXT01000313.1:0-747 GCA_001751225.1 Desulfuromonadales bacterium C00003107
AAACCTCCTTCATATCGACAGGCGCAAGTGCGTCTTATTCACCAACGATAAAACCCGCTATTCCTTCCTTATCCCAGGGCTACGTAAGGCCGACTTTCAAAATCTGAGTGAAGTGTTCCGGCAACGGCTCTTTAGGTGCTTATTGGCAGAGGACATAGGGCAAGAGGCAATCGAGAGAGTCCTGGATGAGATCAGGGAAATAACCTTTACTAAGACCAGTAGCAGAAGCGTGCTTGGCTCCATGAACGATATAGCTTTTCACCTTGAGCATTGGATTCATGATGAAGGTGGTTTGCCAAATGTGGATATCGCTGATCTGAATATGCAAATAAATCGGATACCTAGCGGAGTGCTGGGTTACAGGGATAGCATTGATGTGTTGAAGGAGTTGTTGTGCTGAGTCGGTAACGTTATGTTTGCGACAGCCGGTGCTCTGACTACGGATGTTGTGAAGGTGCCAGCACTGACCGTAAACCCGCAGATGCACCGTTTCAAAAATCTGTTTCGCAATTCAACGGCGGAATTGCTGGTTTTCCCAGGTTATCCGCTGGTAGCCAGCGGTGTCTTTCACTGAGGGTTTGAATTCATCCCCCCCCCTTCATTGCCGATGTCACACCTTACATTGAGTCCATGTTGCGCGCCCTGCAAACCCCCATCCGCGAAGCCGTTGCTACTGACCAAGTAGGCGATCAAGTAGGCACACCTGGTAGAGGCGATTGGAATCGGCAGTAATGGACAAACTCAACA
>MAXT01000313.1:801-5168 GCA_001751225.1 Desulfuromonadales bacterium C00003107
ACTAGCGAGTTGAATCCGCGACCGAATATACCCCACTGTAATCATTTTATTGAGAATTTTGCATAAATTCAGGCTATATGTAGACATGCTCGACCGTCTGATCGACCTTTTCATTCAGCTCTGCTTGCAGACCAGCGGCCGTCTTTCGGGAAAAAAGCGTGAGTCATTTTTTGCTTTTTTGACAGAGGATGAACTGGCCGGCATGGAAGAGGCGGTGCGGATCGGATTTGCCCGGTCGTTTATGAAGGACCAACGAAGATGAAATCAATCAGGAAAATGCTGGAGGGGCTCACCCTGGAGGATCTGCGCGAGTGGGCCGGTAGCAAGATTTACCATCGGGGCAAGGATTATGTTCCTTGCGTATGGCAACTGTCACGGACCGAAGACGGCACCCTGGTGGCCTGGGTCACCGGCACGGACGAGTATGCAACTTCGGTCCGGGGTACAGGTACAGGGCAGGGGGACTTCGATTATGACTGTACCTGTCCCTATGATTATGGAGGCCCGTGCAAGCATGTGGTGGCGTTGGTGCTGGCCGCTGCCGATCAGTTGAAACGGAATCAGCAAATCCCGTTGCTGGATCCAGACGACACTCTCCATTTGGAAGCATTTGCCCAAGAGGATGACTGGCTGGAAGAAGAGGCAGATGTCGAGCTAGACCATGAACCGGTCAGGGCGCCGAAAGGACCGCCTCCGCAGCTTGAAAAGCTGCTCAGCGGGAAATCCCGCGACGAGTTGCAGGCGCTGCTGCTGAACCTGGCCCTCGATTTTCCTGAAGTCGCCCGCCGACTCCGCGATATGGGGCGACTGGAGACCGGCCAGGTGGAGCAAATAATCCGTTCACTGCGCAAGGAAATCCGCACCTTGACCGCTCAGGATGCCTGGTTCAACCCTTGGAAGGATCAAGGAAATCTTCCCGATTATTCCCATGTCGAGGAACAGTTGCAGGCGCTGCTCGACAAGAGCCATGCCGATGCGGTTTTGGAACTCGGCGAGGAACTCTGGGAGCGGGGTATCAGGCAGGTTGAGGAATCGAGTGATGAGGGGGTAACCGCCCTGGCGATCTCGTCTTGTCTTGGGGTGGTACAGCAGGCCGTGCCGCAAACCGGGCTGTCATCCGCTGAACAGTTGCTGTGGCTGGTCGAACATGAGCTGGACGATGAATATGACCTGCTGGGTGGCGTCGAGGCGGTCTGTAACGATCCGCGCTATACCCAGGAGCACTGGGGCGAGGTTGCCGCTGTCCTTGAAGGCTGGCTGCAGAAGATGGATGTGCCAGAATCAGGGAGGTTTCCCGCCACCTATCGCCGTGAACGGCTCATGACCCGGCTTGGCAATGCCTACTCCCGTAGCGGTGAGTCGCAGAAGCTGATCCCTCTCCTAGAACAGGAAGCCGATCGTTGTAGAAGTTACGACGCTCTGGTTAACGCATTGCTGGAGGTGGGGGACAAGGAGGGGGCGCGACAATGGTGCATCCGGGGATTCAAACAGACCCTTGAGGATGTGCCCGGCATCGCTAGCGGGCTGCAGCAGCGTTTAAGGCAGTTGGCCGAAGGCGAGGGGAGGTTCGATCTGGCGGCGGCCTATCGGGCCGAGGACTTTTTTGACCGGCCTTCAGAAAAGACCTATATCGATCTGCGTCAGGCGGCGGAGGATGCCAATATGTGGCCCGCGGTACGTAACCGGGTGCTCACCTATCTGCAAACCGGTCAGCGTCCCGCAACGGCTAGCAAGGGAAAGAACGCCTGGCCACTGCCGGAACTGGAGGTCAGCAGGCAGGATTGCGGCGTAAAAAACCGATTCGAAAGCTTCCCGAATCTGGAGCTGTTGATTGAAATCGCCATACTCGAACAACGTCTTGACGATGCCGTGACGCACTATCAGGTCCTGGCCAAAACCAGGCGTTGGGGCTGGAATATCGATGAGAAGTTGGCCAAGGCGGTCGCCGTCAGCCATCCGGATATGGCCCTGCAGATCTGGCAATCGATCGCCGAGGGTCTGATCGGGCAGGTCAAACCGAAGGCTTACCAACAGGCCGCCGGATATCTGCGCCAGATGCACAAGGTGTATGAGCAGTCCGGTCGGCTTGCGGACTGGAAGGCGCTGATCCAGCGTTTGCGCCTTGAGCATAAAGCCAAGCGACGTCTGCAGGAGGTGCTGGACGGACTGGAGAACGACCGAGCACTTCTCGACTGACAGCCATACTGGACAGATATCCAGTCGGTTGCCGGGCCGGCATCGCCGGAGGTTTCTGGTCGGGGAGAAATCCTTTTTGGCTGTTGGCATGAGCCGAATCCACCACTGGATTCGGCTTTTTGCTGGAATAAAAATCTTGACCTGAAAATGGGCTCAAATTGGCAACCACGGTCAAAATCTGCCATATCTGAACTCAAAGTAAATCATTTCTCACGCTCGTTCGCTATGCTCACTTAAGCCGCCAAGGCGCAAAGAAAAGCACCACAGAAGGACTTTGCCCTCCTTGGCGTCTTTGCGGCTTTGCGTGAAATAAGGTTCTGGGCAGAATTTGCACTTTCTGGCGAAGATCTCACCTCCCTTACGATTCACGGAGTACATCCCTCCGGCCCTCTGCATTACGCCCCCTTTTGAAAGAGCATTATAAGACGCCTGCTATCCTTCCCGGCGCCGATTTCTTCCCCTTCGGCCTGTAACGTACCTGTGGGTATGAGGTGAGCCTCTTTGAGAGCCGGCTGCATCAGCAGGGTAGTGGCGAATGGATCTCGATGAAGGTGGCATGTTTTAGAAAGGACTCTAAGACAGAAACCTGGCAGCTATTCTGGGCTGATCGCGACAGCCAATGGCAGCCATTTTCGTCACTGCCCTTTCACCGCGATATTGAAAAATTACTGCAAGCGGTAGAGAAGAACGAGTCTGGAATCTTCTGGGGATGAGGATCGTGTAGCAGGGGTAGGTCTTGCAGTAAATATTCCCCAGCAACGTAACTTTCCGTAAGGAAAACCCTGCACTGCACATGCTCTTACTGATCCCAGCTGCAACCCAATCCCTTATTTTTAACCCGCAATATTCCCCAACATCCAAAACATATATGAGTTGTGTAAGGCGAGTTTTCAAGCCGGTCTTCTCAGCTCACAACACATTTATCCGCAAATACAGTAAACCATCCGATGCCTGATGATTCGCCGATAGCAAATATCTTTTTGCAATCGGGCGTTTATTTAGGTATTCTTCTCTGGCTAAAACATCGTTATACAGGTGGTTGGGTTATGGTCGAACAATTTTGAAGCTTCGTCCGCAGTAGGTGTGAACATTACATCACGGGGAAAACCAGATGCCTAGAGACAACGATAACATCCATCAGGATTTTATTGCAGAATTGGCAGCCGCTCGCCAACGTATTGCCGAGTTGGAAGCCCGTGAAACGGACTATCTGCTTGCTGAACACAAACTTAAAGCCCGTGAGGCTTTGGGCAATACTCTTTTGGATTCCCTTCATGCGGGAGTCTTGCTTGTTGATCCAGAAACCTATCGCATTGTCGATGCCAACGCATATGCAACTCAAATGATCGGGCTGCCCAAAGAAGATTTGATTGGGCATATCTGCCACGCCTATGTTTGTCCCGCGGAAAAGGGCAGCTGTCCGATTGCCGATTGTGATCGGCAGTTGGAATCCTGCGAAGATGTATTGTTGAGGAGTGACGGCGAAACGATTCCTATTCACAAGACCGTGACCACCGTTAACCATGATGGCAGGCAGCTGCTACTTCAGAGCTTCGTCGATATCAGTGAACAAAAAAGGGCCCAGAGAACTCTCGAACTTGACGAAATCAGATTCCAGGCTTTGTATAATCTGAGCCAGATGATTAGTGAGCCCGAACAGTACATTTTGGACTACGCTCTTGAAGCGTGCGTTCGAGTCACCGCTAGCAAGATCGGCTACATCTGTTTCGTGAATGATGATGAGTCTGAGCTTACTTTTCATGCATGGTCCAAAGGGGCTATGGAGCAATGTACAGCCCCAGATTACCCCAATGTTTACAAGGTTTCTGAAACCGGGTTATGGGGCGAGGCGATCAGGCAGCGCCGGCCGATCATTACCAACGATTATGAAACTAGTTCCTTGAAGAGGGGTTTACCCGTGGGCCATGTGGCGCTGAAGCGGCATATGAATCTGCCCGTGAAAGACAATGGCAAGATGGTGCTCCTTGCCGGTGTTGGGAACAAAGAGGATGAATATACGGACGAAGACGTAAAACAGCTGTATCTGATAATGGATGGCGTGTGGCGTATCATTCAGCGAAAAAGGGACGAGGCGGCGCTCAAAAAGGCCTTCGCTGATGCGCATCGGGTTGGAGCCAAAATCAAGGCTATTCTCAGATCGGTGGCCGATG
>MAXT01000314.1 GCA_001751225.1 Desulfuromonadales bacterium C00003107
GCTCTACCATGGCACCGAGACTTTTCCAACCGGGGAATACAGGGCTCTCGATGATGAGACCGGTGAGGTCGCCGATATCTTCAATGTAGGGATCGACCATTTTGGCCAGCAGTACAAAGTCTTTTTGTTTGAGGGGGGATTTGGGTCGCACGTACAGAACGGAATGCACAGTATCAAGGGTATGCTCGAGCATGTCTTTGCTCCTTCCGAAAAGGAAAGCAGCTGGACAAAAAACTCAGGATTCAAGTCGTCAAGGCTCGGACCCAGAGCCCCTGCAACCACGCTATTTTCTGTGCTGCGTCTCGCAGAAATACCGCCGGAGATATAGATGCGTGCCTTGCGTGCCCCTGACTACTCGTATCTACCTTATCGAACTTGTCAACGAGGAAGCCTGCCCCCTTCCCTCTTGCTTTTGCCGACCCTCTTGCAGACCATAATCTAACCTGGTCCGATCCCACACTAAGGATTCCCGTTTTCCTGAGGAGCTGTCTCCACATCATACCAATCGATTTTGCGCGTCAGGTACATCACGACGGCTAGAATAACTAACAGCCCGACACTGCCCATGATAAGGGCGTAATCCTCAAGCTGCAAAACGATAAACAGGTAACTATACAGAATCGTCAGCAACCCGAAGATCGTCAACGCAAACCTTGAATTAGACACGATGGCTTTCGCATATCCGGAAATAATGCAAGTAACGGCCAATGCGGACAGAATATAAGCGAGGTTGAAACACATGTGCTCGGACAATGACAATACAAGCGTATAAAAAATAAGAACCGCCATCCCGACTAGGATGTATTGGATGGGATGTACTCTTCGCTTGTTGATGATTTCAGAAAAGAAGAACGCTGCAAAGGTGAAAATCAGGAACATGATGGAATATTTGGCGAGTCGCGTCGATTTCTGATAGACATCCGCCGTCAGAATCAATTTCAGCCCGAAAGCCGATGGCGGAACCTTATAGTGAGATCCTTCCCAGAATTGCGGGTAGTTTCTGTTCAGATGCAGAACCTTCCAATGGGCGGAAAACCCGTCTTTGGTCACCTCGCGACTAGCCGGCAGAAACGCCCCGTTAAAGCTTGGCGACGGCCAGCTTGAGCTAATCTTGACCGTATTGGATTCAGCAACGGGGATGAGACTCAACTGTTCGCTGCCGTTCAAATCCAAATCAAAGGAAAAGCTATTGAGACCATTCGGCGCCAGGGGGCTGACCAACGTGCTGACCCCAGCCTCGGCAAGGTCGGTGGTTTTAAGTCCGGGATTGGCCTGATAGGCGCCACCGTTGAAGTTTATCTCGATCGTGTCCTGTATACCGCTCATATCGCTTATGCCGAGGGACAAACAGGCTTTGTCCCAGAGGATATTTTTGGGGTTGATGTTCAACTGGCTGGTTGACGGCACCTTGAAGTTCCCACGGAAGGTGAGTTTGATATTGTAGAGCACCGCCTCAAACAGGCTGCGATAACGCACCTCAGGGTTCATCACACCCGTAATATCCAGAGATTCAGGCAGAAGATGCAGGTATTTTAGATTGGACTGCGTCTTCCCCTGGTTGTCCTTGAAAAAGGTCCTGAAGGGGACGGTAATAAACGGCCCGGTGATCGTCTGGCTGTTTCCCCACTTATTGCTGATCTCCGTCACCACCGAGTCGCGACGGGACTGCCTTTCGCGGATCAGGCCCTTGATCATGCCGGCCGGTATGAGCAATAACAAGATCAGGAACCCCACCGAAAGTATTTTCAGCGTAATTGATCGCTTAATATAGTTCGTGGTGTTTTTGACGAGGTCGTGATCCGTTATCATTGGGTTCCTCCTGAGCGTGCGGTGAGCATAAACCAGGCGTTACCACGAATTCCGTTACGCAGCATCCGGGTTAGCTGGTGGACCATAAAAAACAGCCAACCAGATTGTTAGCCCCTCCTGGTCGGTGCCCAATACCTTGTGTTTGGAATGGGCAGGGATATTGAGGTAATCGCCTTTGTTCAGAACAACTTGCATGCCATCCTTAAAGAGAATCGAACCGGAACCCTCAAGGACAATCACCCATTCGTTTTCATCCTGATCGTACCAGCCGACCTCGGGTGAAGCTTGCCCTTTGGAGATGATCCTTTCGATCCGCACATGGGATGTCCGCACGATATCCTCAAATATTTCATGGGAGACATCTGCGGGTAACGCGTCAAATATATTTCCTGTCATATTTTGCTCTTAGTCAATCTGTCGATTATGGATTGGGACAGGCACCTTCTTGGTCACCCTAAAGGCGCAGCGTCACCGGCAGCTACAAGTAAGCCGCGTGACAAAAGAGTTTCCAGGTGCAGTTACAGGCGATATAAACGGCCAAATCATGTGGCGGAAACCGTCCGCCCCGCCGCCCATCTGCGCATCTGATCGACCTGTTCCTTCATCGTCAACGAAAGAGGTCGGGTGTTCTTAACTTCATGAAGAATATCGTCGGTAGTAAGTTGGCGACGGCCGGCAAAGGCAGCATACAGGGCGGAGACGATGCCCTGACCGATCTCCGCACCGCTAAACCCTTCCGCTGCTGCTGCAAGAGCGGGAAGATCGAAGGTAGCAGCATCCCGCTGGCGGCGCTGTAGGTGTAGGCGGAAGATATCGGCCCGTTCCTGCGCTCCCGGTAGATCGACAAAGAATATTTCGTCGAACCGCCCCTTGCGCAGTAGCTCGGGTGGCAGCAAGGAGACGTTGTTGGCGGTCGCCACCACGAAAACCGGCGCCGTTTTCTCCTGCATCCAAGACAAAAAAGTCCCCAGCAGCCGCGCCGAAACGCCGCCATCGGCGTCCGAACCGCTCGGGGGGGTAAAGGCCTTCTCTATCTCGTCGATCCACAACACCACCGGAGCCAGGGCCTCGGCCAGGCGGATTGCCTCCCTCACGTTAGATTCCGTTTCGCCGATAAACTTCGAATAAAGAGAACCGGTATCAAGGCGCAACAGGGGCATTTCCCAATCCTGGGCAATCGCCTTGGCCATCAGGCTTTTGCCGCATCCCTGCACCCCCAGTAGCAACACCCCGCGCGGTGGATCGATGCCAAAACGTTTCGCTTCCTCAGAAAAGGCATTTTTCCTCAGACCCAGCCATTTTTTCAGATTATGCAACCCGCCGATATCGTCAAACTCTTCCTGCAGAGGAAAAAAGTCGATTAAATCGGATTGAGCGATCTTCTGCTTCTTGGCGTCGATAATCCGCGGCAAATCGTCAGCCCCCAGTTTACCGTCATGGACCATAGCACGGGTGAGCACCCTCTCCGCCTCGTTGAGGGTTAGCCCCTGAAGGCTCTGAACCAGCTTCCGCTCGGTCTTCACATCCAGTTCGACGCGGATCTGACGGCGTTTGGAGACGTTGCACACCACCTGGAGAACCAGCTTCTTAAGTTCTTCCGCTGATGGAAGAGCCAGATCGAAGAACACCACCTCTTTGGCTAATTCGGGAGGGATATCAAAGGAAGGAGCGGTAAGGATCAGGGATTTTCGTTTCTGGCGGAAGCAATGACAGATGTCCCGCAACTTCCTCACCATGATCGGGCTATCAAAGTACCGATGCAAATCCTTCAGCATGTACACGGCGTCCAGAGACGAAGAGGAAACGAAGTTTAAGGTCTCCATGGCAGTATTGGTTTTATATACCGCTTGCGGTTCTCCCGAGCGGGTCAAACCATCGGTCGCCACCCAATGAAAAAATGGCAAGCCCATCTTCTGGCAGATGCGCGCCAGCAGATCCTCTGCCCGTGCTTCTTCATGGGTTTCAATACAGATTATAGGGTACTGGGAATCGATGAGTATTTCGAGATCGTTGAAACGGTCCACGGTTTATCCTGAAAGAAATGTTATCGCAATTCAAATGAGCGCTTGAAACCTACCGTACGAAATTTTGGTAGAGATGATCAAGAAAAAGCTCATATTAATATGCCAACAGAAGAATGTTAAGAAAACAAGTGCGTCCCCTTCTGTCCCCCGGACGGACCTGCCGACAGCAATATCGCAGTGACTTCCGAAAGGAAAAGATTTTTACTGAGCTGTACTGGCACCAGTGCTGGGCTGAAAATGGCCTGCACCTACTCGCTGGTGATCCTCGTTCTATTCGTGTCCTTGCCGGACCAACTGGTGGCGGTTTTCGAACCCCGCCAAACCAATGCCATTTTTAATCAGGCCGCGCCCCTGGCGGCCTGGCTAGCACTCGTTGCCTTCATTCTCATTTTCAGCGGGATTTTTTACCTGCGGTATCGTAGTGGCAAATGGAAGACCCTGTCCGTGGTGCGGG
>MAXT01000315.1 GCA_001751225.1 Desulfuromonadales bacterium C00003107
ATATGGCCAAAAGCAACTGGGTCTATAAAAAGCTCAAGAACTTCCGCGCTGGAATAGAGGCCAATATCTCGGCCCTCAAACGTCGCTTTGGTCTCAGTCGCTGCACATGGACCGGTTGGCGGGGCTTTCGCCGCTACGTTTGGAGCAATGTCGTCTCGTACAACCTTCTGGTATTGGCACGAATCGAGTTGGCCCAGGCGTAGCAGGCTAGACCTGCCGGTTCCCCTGATTTACCGGGATTGGTCCGTCCGGATGCAGGGGCTGCAACGGAATTGTTGCCGCATTTACACTTTTTGCTGTTCAGAGACATGCCGCCCAACCATAAATCAGCATGCCTCAGCGAACAGGTTTTCGAATATCAAGGGTTTCCGGATGGAAACTAACTAGGCACGGAAAGCTGTCATCCTATGACCCAGCAAAATTACCGCGGTTTTCTTCAGGCTTCCGATCGCCAGCCACTGCTCTTCGACTGGATATTCTCCGTCGATCATAAACGCATCGGCCTGCTCTATCTCTACTCCGTCTGCGCTTTTTTTCTCGTCGGCATGGTGTTGGGCCTGCTGATCCGCCTGGAACTCATCGCTCCCGGCGCGACCATTGCCACGGCTCAGACCTACAACGCCCTGTTCACCTTGCACGGCGTGGTGATGATCTTCCTGTTTATCATTCCCGGCATTCCCGGCGCCTTCGGCAACATTATGCTGCCTTTGCAGATCGGCGCTCAGGACGTGGCCTTTCCGCGACTCAACCTGCTTTCCTGGTGGCTCTATATCCTTGGCGCCTTCATGGCCCTGACCTCTCTGTTCAGCGGAGGCGGCCCTCCGGATACCGGTTGGACCTTTTACGTGCCCTTCAGCTCCGAGACTCCGACCAACGTCTCACTGGCCCTGCTGGCGGTCTTCATCATCGGCTTTTCCTCAATTCTGACCGGGGTCAACTTCGTTACCACGATCCATCGTCTGCGAGCGCCAGGCATGCACTGGGGGCGCCTGCCCTTGTTCATCTGGTCCCTCTACGCCACCGCGTGGGTACAGATTCTCGCCACTCCGGTTCTCGGCATCACCGTAATCCTGGTGATGGTCGAACGCCTTATCGGTCTTGGCCTGTTCGATCCGGCCCGAGGCGGCGATCCGATCCTTTACCAACATTTGTTCTGGATCTACTCCCACCCGGCGGTCTACATCATGGTGCTACCTGCCATGGGGGTAATCTCGGAGATCATACCGGTCTTTTCCCGCAAGCCTACTTTCGGTTACAAAGCCATCGCCGCTTCGAGTGTGGCCATCGCCGCTGCCGGATCCCTGGTCTGGGGACATCACATGTTCGTCAGCGGCATGAGCGACACCGCCATCCTGGTCTTTTCCCTGCTGACCTTTCTGGTGGCCATTCCATCGGCGGTCAAAGTTTTTAACTGGGTAGCTACCCTCTACCGGGGCTCCATTTCCCTTGAGCCGCCGATGCTCTTTGCCCTGGCTTTCGTCTTCCTCTTTTCCATCGGTGGCCTGACCGGTCTGGTCCTGGGCTCAGCGTCCGCCGACGTGCACCTCCACGACACTCACTTTGTGGTCGGGCACTTCCACTACGTCATGTTCGGTGGCACCGGCTTCGCCTTCTTTGCCGCCTTGCACTACTGGCTGCCGAAGATTTTTGGCCGCATGTACAACATGAAAGCCGCCACCATCGCCTGGGCCATCATCTTTGTCGGCTTCAACTTGCTCTACTTTCCGATGATGTTGGTCGGTCTGCACGGTATGCCCCGCCGTTACTACGATTATCTGCCCCAATTTCAAAACCTCAATGTGGTCGCCACCGTCGGCTCCTGGGTGCTGGCCATCGGCCTGCTGCTGATGTTCGGTAATCTCTATCGCGGCATGCGGCGCGGCGCGGCAGCCGGTAGCAACCCCTGGCAAGCCGCCACTCTCGAATGGGTAGTGACCTCACCTCCACCGACAGACAACTTTGCCCAGCCGCCGCAGGTAACCCACGACCCTTACGATCTGCAGCAGGCAGGTAAGCCATGACCACACAAACCGATGCCCTCGGCGCCCGTCTCGGCATGTGGCTGTTCCTGTTTTCGGAACTACTGCTGTTCGGCGGACTGTTTCTACTCTATGCCGTCTATCTGGCCCGCTATCCCGCCGACTTTGCCGCTGGCGGCCAGCAGCTCGACACCCTATTCGGCACCGTCAATACGCTGCTGCTGATCACCAGCAGTCTGACTGTGGCCCTGGCCTTGAGCGCCTTGCAACAGGGCCGCCGGCAGCTCTGTCAAATACTGCTTTGCGTCACAATACTGGCTTCACTGTTTTTCTTGACCATCAAGGGGATCGAATGGCAGGCCAAGTTCGGGCACGGCATCTTCCCCGGCGGCGCTGAACTGGAAGCCCTGCCAGCAGGCCAACAAATCTTTTTCAGCCTCTATTTCGTAACCACCGGCCTCCACGGTCTGCATGTTCTGGTCGGTGCGGCACTATTGCTATGGACCTTCGGCCTGACCTGTAGGGGTCAGGTCACAGCCCAGAATCCGGTTCTGCTAGAAAACAGCGCCTTGTACTGGCACCTAGTCGATCTAATTTGGATCTTTATCTTCCCCCTGTACTACCTACTGCTGTAACGAGGGACACATGAACCAAACAGCTCATACGGCTCTTAGTTTTCGCTGCCTAACCACTGTCTGGATTCTATTACTGGTCCTGACCGGGATAACCGTCGGGGTTTCCCGTCTCGACCTCGGCGCCATCAATATCTGGGCGGCCCTCGGCATCGCCACCCTGAAGGCGAGCCTGGTCGTGTTCTATTTCATGCACCTTAAAAACGAACCCAAGCTGTTGGTAATCTGTCTGTTCATCGCATTGTTGACCTTGGCCGCCTTTATCGGCCTGACTTTTTTAGACGTCCTCTACCGTTGAGTCTACCTGTGACCGATCTGCCTTTCACAACTATTGAAGCCGTCGATTCCGTTTTTCTCTACATCTTCGGCATCTCGGGCCTGCTGCTGCTCGGCATAACTGCAACCATGGTGGTGTTCGTGATCCGCTACCACCATCGCCGTCATCCCCAGCCGCAACCAAGCCCCAGCTCCAAACTCTGGCTGGAGTTGGTCTGGACTCTAATTCCGACCCTGATCGTACTGAGTATGTTCTGGTACAGCTGGGAGGGTTACCTGAAGTTGAGGGACGTGCCGCCGGATGCCCTCAAGGTGCAGGCTGAAGGCCGCAAGTGGTCATGGAGCTTCAACTACGAAAACGGCCGCAGCAGCGACCGTCTTTACGTGCCGGTGGGCCGAGCAGTACGGGTGGCTATCACCTCGAAGGATGTGCTGCACAGCCTCTACATTCCGGCCTTCCGCGTCAAAATGGACGCGGTTCCCGGCATCAGCACCTACGTCTGGTTCCGAGCCCCGGAAGCCGGTTCCTTTGATCTGTTTTGCGCCGAGTACTGCGGCGTCAGCCATTCGTCCATGACCACCACCGTCGAGGCCCTGCCACAAGAGCAGTTCAACGCCTGGCTGAAACATGGCAAAAAGGCGGCAACCGTCGAGGGCCCTGCCCTGCTAACCCGCCATGGTTGCAGCGGCTGTCATTCTCTGGATGGAAGTCAGCGGATCGGGCCAACCTTTCAGGGGCTGTTGGGTCGGCAGGTGCGGGTGGTAAGCAAAGGACAAGAGCAAAACCTGATTGTCGACCGAAGCTATGTGCAACGTTCCATCCTACAACCCCAGGCCGACCTGGTGCAGGGTTATCCACCGGTGATGCCTTCGTATCAGGGGCAGATTCCGAGCGATGAATTGCAGCTTCTGGTCGATTATCTGTGCAGCGAGGCACTATCGATTGTCCCGGCAGGTCCATGATCGCCGGCCTGCTGAGGATCCGGCTCTGTACCGCGGTGGCGGCAGCTGCCATGGTGGGCTGGTTGCTCTGTCCCGGAGCTTCACGGGCTATTGCCTTGCCACTGAGCATAGGCACTTTGCTGCTGGCCATGGCCGGCACCATGCTCAATCAGGTTCAGGAGAGACACAGCGACGCCCGTATGCTCCGCACCCGCAACCGACCACTACCAGCCGGCCAATTGCAGCCCCGTACGGTACTCATCGCGGCGGTCATTGCCTGCGGTCTTGGCCTGGTGCTGCTGACCGTTTGCGATAAGCGCAGCGCGCTAGCCGGTGTTGCCGCACTCATTTGCTACAACGGTCTCTACACACCCCTTAAGCGGCATACAGCCCTGGCTCTGCTACCCGGCGCCTGCTGCGG
>MAXT01000316.1:0-1623 GCA_001751225.1 Desulfuromonadales bacterium C00003107
ATCCAAGCTGTAGAACAGGCCGTCTTCTTCGGCGGCATCCCAGTCCCAGGAGATTTTCAGGTTTGGGGAAAGTAGGGTGTTGAGGGTGGCGGTTACAAACAGTTCGTTGGTGTCTTCAGTAACACCGAACTGTTCGTTATCAAGGGAATACCAGATATCTCCGATGCTCATTGAAACCATATCGCCCACATCAAAAGCATAGGTCAAAATAACATCTGTTTCATTCAGTTCTCCGGACTGGTATTGATCCCCGCTCTTCAATTGCCAGTTGTGCCAAGTGCTGAGGGTCCAGCCTTCGGCAATGGTCAGGTCGATACCGGCCTGGATGGTGGGGCGGCTGTCGCTCAGGTTGAAGCCACGCCACATGTACTTGTCCCAGATTCCGGCATAGACATCCCCTTCAACTTCGATGGCAGCCTGCGAACTGACGGTGAAGGTTGTCCCGAGCAGCAGGACGGCAATCAACATAAATGCCCACTTTTTCATCTCTTTACCTCCATAAAATATTGATCCGACTCGACCCGCCGCAGGCCCTTCCTGCGCAAGTTTGGTCGTTAAAGATGTGATTGTTAGCCGTTGGCAAACAGCCACCTTTAAAAATCTAGCGTAAAATAGCCATTTTTAAAGGTAATATTAAAAATATTTTCCAGGGAGTTGGGCAGGATGTGCTGTTTGAGAGGGGGGAGATTTTAATTAGCAAATGCTGGCGGGCAAATCAGAGCAGCAGTTGGCGGACCTGCATGGGGCGTCCCGGTCGGGTCAAATAGAGGAACAGGACCAGGCTGTCTTCGGGGAATTGGGGCTGATGATGAAACAGGGCCGCCAGATGTTGAACTTTGATGCCTCGTCCCTTCAGGGCGGCAACGATATGCTGCATTCTTTTACGAACTCGTAGCTGTTCCGAGTCGGTTAGCTGGGTATCCAGAAAAACAGGCGCTTTTTCCTGGGGGATACGCTCACTGATCGCCAGATCCCAGCCAAGGCACTCGCCAAGTCGCGCGCGGACCTGGCCCGTGTAGCTGGTGTGGACGAAAGTCCATAATTGGTTAAAAAGATCCCGCTGGGAGAGGGGACGGCGAAACAGGCCTTGGCGCCGCCAAAACTCTTCCAGACGTTCCAGCCCACTGCTGAAAGAGCCGCAAGCATCGCTCAGGGCCGTCAGAAACTGATGACCGCGGTCAGTGTTTTGGGTCAAGTCAAGCAGCCGTCCGATCCCCTGCAGGCGTTCCAGTTCGGTGAAACTGAGCTGCTGCGTGGCCAGCACACTATAGGGCGGATGGGGATCGAAGCGGATGCCGTGCCGTGCCGCATCTTGCCGCAGGGGGGCGCCGGGCAGCAGCTTGACCGGTTCGAGCTGCAGATGATGGGGGCGCAGGGCGGCGACCCGGTCAATGGAAGCGAGAAAGTCCTGGTAGCCCTCTCCCGGCAAGCCGGCAATAAGATCGAGATGGAGATGAATATTGCCCATTTGGTGCAGGCGGCGAACGTTTTTTTCCAAGAGTTTCAGTGCGGCAGGTCGGTTGATGGTGCGCAGAGTCTCGGGCAAAGTCGACTGGACACCAATCTCGAACTGGAAGGTGTCTTTCGGCACCGTTTCGAGGAGTTCGAGGGTCTTTTCATCCA
>MAXT01000316.1:1628-2827 GCA_001751225.1 Desulfuromonadales bacterium C00003107
CGAGCTCTTTCCGGGTCGTAATTGAAGGTGCGGTCGACCAGCTTGATCTTGGCCACTCGCTTTTCCATGAGCAGCTTCAGGTCCTGCTCGATGCGGGGCATAGAATAGGAACGCACCTTTTGGTCAAGGGCGCTCATACAAAAAGCACAGCGATAGGGGCAACCTCGGCAGGTTTCCAGATAGACAAAACCGCGGCTCAGGTCGACCAGACCAAGTTGTAGGGGGGAGGGGATGTCATCCAGGTCGGTGAGCAGAGGTCCGTCGGGGTTTTCGCAAATACGGTCGCCGTTGCGCCAGGTCAGACGCGGCACCTGTATCGGCAACCGGCCCTGCTGCCAAGCTTCGAGCAGTCCGCGCAGGGGCAGTTCACCCTCTCCTCGAATCAAAGCGTTGATACCGAAGTGGTTCTCTAGTAGCTCAGGCCCTTCGAAACTAACTTCCGGGCCGCCCAGCACGATCCTTAGTCCCGGTCGGGCCGTGACCAGCGCGTCGGCCAGCTCTAGAGTCTGACGGCGATTCCAGAGATACACGGAAAAGGCGATTATCTCAGGTTCTTCGGCCAGCAAGGCACCGAGTACCTGTTCCTTCGGTTCGTGAACTGTGAACTCGCGGATTAACAGGTCGTCGCAGAGATCCTGGCAATAGGCGGCCAGTAGTGGCAAGGCCAGACTGGCATGGATATATTTACTGTGTAGGGTGGCTAGGACGATACGCATGGCGACAGCATAACCAAGCTGGCGTGGCAAACAAAGAGCTATTTTGCTCCTGTTGGCGGCGATTGCTCTGCTCAAGGCCCTGTGATATGCTAGCTTCCGGTGCAAGGCACTAATAAATAACCAAAAAAGGATTTTTATGCTCCAGGGTAAAACCATTCTCGCGGTAGTGGCGGATCAGGACGGCCAGGTGTTCGAACACCCCGACCTGCTCATGGTCGGTATGAACGGTCTGCATAGCCGCCAGCCTCGTTTGTCGGAGTTGATACCGCTGCCCGAGGGCAGCCGCCTGTTTACAGTCCCCGATACGCCACCGATGGGCTTCGATCCGAGCCAAGGCAAGGCCGTGACGCTGCGCAAGCTGCCCCGATCCCTCGGCGGCGGGCGGGTGCAGGCGGTATCAGCCTTTCTGACTCCAGGTTTTATGCGGACTCTGCTGCCTGCCGCCGATTACGGGCAGAAAAAGGTTCAACTGCCCCTGTGGGC
>MAXT01000317.1 GCA_001751225.1 Desulfuromonadales bacterium C00003107
ACGGCTGCAGCGCTCAATGCCACCCCGCACGCCACCAAGAACAATGGCTACCGTAGCAACGATAAACAAGCCCTGCCAGAAGATCACCCGGGTCGGCGAAGAAACCAAGGCACCGAACAGCCCTTCGATCTCGACAGAGCTTCGGCCGCGCAGGGCGCCACTAGCGGCCATAACCACGTAATCGAAACTCCAGCCTGCCACAACCGCATAGAAGGACAAAAGGATAAAGGACGCGGCTACTCCGACCCACCCGACAATCATCCAGGGACTGCCAGGTCTTTCGAGAACCGCGAAGCAGCCAACAGCATCCCGTCGTCCCTGGCGGCCGATCAGCAGTTCGGCCATCAGGATCGGCACCCCGACCAGGGCGATACAGGCCAAATAGACCAGCACAAACGCCCCACCGCCATGCTGGCCAGTGATATAGGGGAATTTCCAGATATTGCCGAGGCCGATAGCGCTGCCGGCGGCAGCCAACACGAAGCCGAAGCGGCTCGCCCACAGGACGCGGGGCCGATTATTTCCGTTCATGAACCAAATCCTTGCTCGGCTGAGGTCATGCCGCCCTCCCCTTGCCCATCAATGGTGCTACAGCTAGAAACAGATCCCCTCGGCGCACTCTTCAACCTGGGTCATACTGATCTCCTCCAGCGGGCAATTAAACTGTTCGCGGTTTATCTTCTGACAGGAATGATAACGCCAGCCCTCATCGGTCAGTAAAAATTGCGAAAGTTCGAGAGTTTGATGGTGTTCGCCGTTACACTCCAGATCGAGAAAAAACAGTACTCGAGCCTCGCCGGCAGCGGGCACATCGTCGCATAAAACCTGACAGGAATGAATGCGATAGCGGCCTTGCAGGTCGCTGCGGGCATAGCTTAGATATTCGTCCCGCACCGGAAAGTGGCAACGAAAAGGGGAATCACAGTGGTAGCTGTCGTAGATAAAGGCGAAATCACCATCGGCAAAAGCCTTGGCGCGAGCCTCTACCAGCTGCACCGGCGATAGCTCAATCATAGACGGTGCAGCCGAGGCGAGCAGGCAGCACTTCTTGTATTTAAGGCCGCTGCCGCAGGGACAGGGCTCGTTGCGTCCAGTTTTCATGTCAGAATTTACATTCCAAAAAAATCACGAGCTTATAAAAAAGACAGTGTTACCGCAGAGGGCGCCGAGATCGCAGAGAAAGTCTTTTTTTGTTTTCAAAGGCATTTCTCTGCGTCCTCTGCGGTAAAAATTACTCCTTGAGACGCGGATCAAGAGCATCGCGAATCCCCTCACCGAGGAGGTTGTAACCTAACACCGTCACCATCGTTACGTCCGGTCATCATGTCAGAATTTACATTCCAAAAGAGTCTCGGGCTTTTAAAAGACCTTGTTACCGCAGAGGGCGCCGAGATCGCAGAGAAAGTCTTATTTTGTTTTCAAAGGCATTTCTCTGCGTCCTCTGCGGTAAAAACTACTCTTTTAGCCTCGGATCGAGGGCATCGCGAATCCCCTCACCGAGGAGGTTGTAGCCTAGCACGGTGATCAGAATGGCCAGGCCGGGGAAGGCCGACAGCCACCAGGCGCTACCAAGAGTCTGTTTGCCGACGATGAGCATATTGCCCCAAGAAGGAGTCGGCGGCTGCACGCCGATGCCGAGAAAAGACAGAGCGCTCTCGGTGAGGATCGCCCCGGCCACACCCAGGGTGGCTGAAACCAACAGCGGCGACAGGGCGTTGGGCAAAATGTGGCAAAAGATGATGCGTCTATCCCGGGCTCCCGAAGCGCGCACTGCCAGCACAAAATCCCGCTCCCGCAGAGAAAGGAACTCGGCTCGCACCAGCCGGGCCACCCCCATCCAGCCGGTGAGACCGATGATGATCATGATGTTCCAGATGGATGGCTCCAAAAAGGCCACCACCGCCAGAATAAGAAAGAAGCTTGGAAAACAGAGCATGATATCGACGAACCGCATGATCAGGGTATCGACCCAGCGGCCATAGTAACCGGCCAGAGCACCTAGAACCACGCCGATGGCTGTAGCGATGCCGACGGCAACGAACCCAACCAGCAGAGATATCCGGGCACCGTAAAGGATGCGGGCCAGCACATCGCGACCGAGATCATCGGTGCCGAGGGGATAAAGAATACTCGGCGCTTGTAGACGCAGGGAAATGTCGATATGGCCCGGATCCCGGGCCAGCAGTGGTGCCAGCAGAGCCAGAACAGCCATGACCAGCACGATAGCGGCACCGGCCATGGCCATGCGGTTGTTGCGCAGCCGTGGCCAGAAGACCTGACGCCAAAAAGATTGTTTCACTTCACCATCCATAACCACACTTACTTGAGAAGGTCATATTCACTACGGGAAATCAGCCCCTTTGCAAGCAGCAACAGGAGCAATTTATGAAATTTGTCCGGATCGTCAGCCGACGGTCGAATCGCACCCGGGTCCACCGTGGTCGGCGCTTCCAAACGACCGCCATAGCAGCGATCGATAGCCTGCCGGATCTCCTCTTCGGCAGCCAAAGCCGGACGAATCTCACAACCGGTGAGACAAGCCAGATCATCCAAATTAGCCAGATTGGTCGGATCGCAGGTGGCCAGCAACAAATAAGCCGTGCCATGCAACACCTCGCGGTCCACCGGGATGACATGATATTCCCGAGCCTTGTCTTCTGGCACCAGGTCCAATAACTCTCTGGGGATGGCGCGCCATTTGAGATCGACCCGCAACAGGTTTAAAGCGTCGGCTAAAAACTCCAGAAGTTCCTCTTCATCGACATAACCAAGCTTCACCAGCGAGGCGCCGAACAAGCAGCGCCAGTGCTGCTGATGGACCAGGGCCGACTTGAGCTGGAGTTCATCGATAAGCTCTGCATTGACCAACATTTGGCCGAGCTTTGGTCTATTGTCGGTCATACGCCGCCCCCTTCTATTACGGTGGATGGTGCGCCCAAGGCTCAGTCGCTCAGTTTGGCATCAACCTGCTGCTCCCACTCCCAGGCGGTGCGAACGATGAATTCCAAATCGTCATGGCGAGGCTGCCAGCCGAGTTCCTTGACGATCTTGTCGGACTTGGCGGTAAGTGCCGCCGGGTCCCCTTCTCGCCTCTCGACTTCGACTACAGAAAAATCGACACCGCTGACCTTTTTCGCCACATCAATGACTTCCCGTACCGAATAGCCGTGACCATAGCCACAGTTGAAAATATCGCTCTGGCCACCATTAAGCAGATGGCGCAAAGCCACAAGATGCGCCGCGGCCAGATCATCGACATGGATATAATCGCGAATGCAGGTGCCATCCTCGGTGGGATAATCCGTACCGAACAGTTGCAGAGTCGGATACTGACCCCGAGCGGTCTTAAGCGCGCGAGTAATCAGATGGGTAGGATTCTTGTAGGCCTGGCCGATGCGGCCGCCACTGTCGGCGCCAGCCACATTGAAATAGCGAAGGGCCACATAACGAAAGGCTTCCGGCAACGCCAGGGAAAGATCAGCCAACAGCCGCTCGGACATCATCTTCGAGGCGCCGTAAGGGTTAATCGGCTCCAGCGGTGCCGTCTCGGCCACCGGTATCTCCTCGGGGGTGCCATACACCGCTGCGGTGGAAGAAAAGATGAACCGCCCGATGTTAAGCTCCTGCAAAATTTCAAGAAGTTGCAGGGCATTCAGGGTGTTGTTGCGATAGTACTTCAGAGGATTGCTGACGCTTTCGGCCACCTCGATAAAGGCGGCGAAATGCATCACCGCGTCGGGCTGAAAATCGCGCAGGGTATCGGTAAGCAACTGACGATCGCTTAATTCGCCGACCACCAGGTCACCGTGCAG
>MAXT01000318.1:0-287 GCA_001751225.1 Desulfuromonadales bacterium C00003107
GACTTTACCGTGATCCGGGAAAATACCGGTGGTATCTACACCGGTATGGGCGGCGCTTCTATGGTCGGTACCCCCAACGAAGTGGCTACCCAGACCATGGTCTACACCCGTGCGGTAGTCGATCGTTGCCTGCGCTATGCCTACGAATATACCCGTAAGCGGAACAAGAACAAGACCTTGACCCTGGTGCATAAGTGCAACGTTCTGACCCACGTCGGCGATCTCTGGGTGCGGGCGCACAAGGAAATTGGCGACGCCGAGTTCCAAGACATCAAGCAGGACTACAA
>MAXT01000318.1:385-1598 GCA_001751225.1 Desulfuromonadales bacterium C00003107
CCCGAGGGCGTCTCCATGTTCGAGCCCATCGGCGGCAGCGCTCCCAAGTATACCGGCAAGAACATCATCAACCCTCTGGCAGCCATCTGCGCCGGCGGCATGATGCTCGATACCCTCGGTGAAGATGCCGCGGCCAAGGCCATCGACAAGGCGGTCAATGAAGCTTTGGCTTCCGGCAAGATCAAGAGCCAGTCGGCCGGAAAAATGGGTATGAGCACCTCCGAGGTCGGTGACTTTGTTGCTTCCCTGATCAAATAGGGAATGAACTGTACCGGTTTCAACCCATTCGTTTAGATAAAGGATGTAACCCCATGGCTAAACAATGCAATGTCGCGGTCGTCGGCGCCACCGGCGCCGTCGGCCAACAGATGTTGGAAGTGCTGGCTGAACGCAAGTTTCCTATCAAGGAGCTGCGTCTGCTGGCATCCGAACGGTCCGTCGGCAAGTTTCTGGAGTTCAACGGCGAGCAGTACATGGTGCAGCTTTTGGACAAGGACGCCTTCGAAGGGATCGATATCGCCCTGTTCAGTGCCGGCGGAGCGCGCAGTGAGGAGTTCTGCCCCATCGCCGCTGCGACCGGAGCGATCTGTGTGGATAATTCCAGCGCTTGGCGTATGGATCCCGAGGTGCCGCTGGTGGTGCCCGAGGTCAATCCGCAGGATATTGCCCAGTACAACAAAAAGGGTATTATCGCCAACCCTAACTGCTCGACTATTCAGATGGTGGTGGCTCTTAAGCCCCTGCACGATGCTGCTACCCTGAAGCGGGTGGTGGTCTCCACCTATCAGGCGGTGTCTGGTACCGGTCGCAACGCCATTGACGAGCTGCGCATTCAGTCCGGTGAACTGCTCAACGGTCGCCCGGCGGACTCCAAGGTTTATCCGCATCAGATCGCTTTCAACTGTCTGCCGCAGATCGATGACTTCCTGGATAACGGCTATACCAAGGAAGAGATGAAGATGGTCAACGAAACCCGCAAGATTTTCGGCGACGACTCCATCGGAGTTACAGTTACCACGGTGCGGGTGCCGGTCTTCTACAGCCACAGCGAGTCGGTAAATATTGAGACAGAGCAGAAGCTCAGTGCCGCTCAGGCCCGCGAGCTCCTTGCCGCCAGTCCCGGGGTGTTGGTGGTGGATGATATCGCCAACTTGGAATACCCCATGGCTGTCGACGCGGCCGGTCAGGATCTGACCTTGGTGGGCCGGATTCG
>MAXT01000318.1:1682-2477 GCA_001751225.1 Desulfuromonadales bacterium C00003107
GATTCAAATCAGCATCATAGATGAATCGTACAGGGGGCCGGTGGCCCCCTGTTTCGTTTAATTAGGAGGGTGTCGGACTTGCCAAGAACAGACACCGCTCCTAGCGGAACCAATTGATATGCGAACCCTCAAATTTACTATCGAATACGACGGCAGCGACTATATCGGCTGGCAGCGTCAACCCAAGGGTCTGGCGGTGCAGCAGGTGATGGAAGAGGCTCTGACCCAGTTTCTTGGGCAGGCCGTAACGCTGTACTCCTCCGGTCGCACAGATGCGGGGGTTCATGCTCGGGGCATGGTGGCCCATCTGCAAACGGAGCGGACCTTGTCGTTACGGGCCTTCCGCGACGGAGTCAACCGTTTTCTGCCGCCGACGGTGGCGGTGCAGCAGGTTGAAGAGATGTCGGACGGATTTCATGCTCGTTTTGACGCGCGGGGTAAATGGTATCGATATAGCGTCTACCTGGGGCCGGTTCAGTCGCCTCTGCACGGCCGCAATGCCTGGTGCCTGCGACCGTCCCTCGATTTTGAAGCGATGCAAGAGGCAGCCGCCCTATTTGTCGGGCGTCACGATTTTGCCGCTTTTCGCACTAGTGGGTGCTCAGCCAAGACCACCATCCGCGACATATTTGCCGTCGATCTGCAGCGGCAGGAGCACTTATTGACCATTGATGTCAAGGGCAGCGGGTTTTTGCGCAACATGGTACGCATGATGGCCGGCACCCTGGTGAAGGTAGGGCAGGGCAAGCGGCCTCCCCAGGCAATTTCCGAATTGCTCGCCGGACAAAATGGGGG
>MAXT01000319.1 GCA_001751225.1 Desulfuromonadales bacterium C00003107
ACCTACAAGTATAACCTAGGGCTTACAAACAATAAGGCTCAGTGACCACGAAGCTTCCAAAATGGCCAACTTTAGTTGACATGATTTAGAACGATCATTTATAGGGTACTACGAAGATTCGTGCGTAAATGTACGCTAAGGGAGATTATGGCTTAATCAGATTCCGGTCAAGCACATATTCGCCATACAAGATCACATTGTCCCACGTGATCGGACTTATGTGCTCCATAAGGGAAAGGTCGATATCCGAACCTTCCTGATCGTATTCAATCACTACCCGATTAATCTCCTTTGCCTGCCAGTAAATGATGCAAGCCAAAATCAAAGTCAGGCAGCTACATGAGTTCCTTTGTTCCAGCAAATCCGCCTTGTTGATCCTTCCCCGCTTCCCATAATTAAGGTCCCTGGCCAAGGCATGGATCTGCTCTCCTTTAAGCAAACCTCTCCTTATCCTTTGGCGCAGTGCCTTGTTTGACATATATTGTAGGATATGTTCAGTCTTAAAAATTCTGCCGAGTTCGCGGTTTGCGCGGCAAAAGTGATTTTTCCCGCTATATCCGTTCAATCGTTTCATCGCCGTCGATGCTGTGACATGCCCATACTCAAGAGAAGCATGGAAATGTCCTAGTCGGTCCCACTGCTCAACGATCCAATCCATATTAATGGTTCGGTCTTTACGGTCGAGTAAAGGGGTTAGTGACTGGTAATCTTTCTCTGTGTCAATCCGGTAAATCCGCTGCTTGTGGAGGCCTCGTATTCGCGGAGAAAATTTTCTGCCCAGCATGGCAAAGGCGGAGAAATTGTTCTCGGTATAACCATGAGTATCGGTATAATGCCTTTCCAAGGGAAGATCACTTTCGTTGTATAGCAGGCCATCAAGTACATAAGGGGCATCACGATCCGTGCACTCGATTGGCAGGCTATAAAAGGGGGCAAAATTGTCAGCAACAAAGGAATAAAACTCCAAGGCAAAATCATTAAATTTTGGACTGTAAGTTTGATGAAGGACCTTCCGCTTCATCGCAAATCGTTGCCCATCGCTGCTGGATGTTTTTCCTTCGCCCCAGTATTGGGTTATGTCAAGCTGGCTAATGGCATTCACCACTTGAGCCAATGCCCCACGTTGGGTTTCTTCGGTCATCATCCAATCGGTAATATTTTTTAATCGGCTATAGCTGACTCCCTCGATCAGCTGGGCCATGGTATAAGAGCCGATGTTACATCCATGAGCCATGATAGTTGCCAGAATTGCACAGATATCCTCGGTCCTCGGGGCGTCCTGCTGGTTGGCGGCCATAAAGTGTCTGGTGATTTTCAGCTCGTTATCAACTTCTATCAAAAGTTCCGGCAATTTCACTACCCTCATGTGACCGGATAACCATCCTTTCAAGGATTCCAGCTGCTTTTTTGACTCAGAATCAAGTTGTTCGGCGGAATCAACGGACAGATGCCAGCCGTCCTCATCAACGCTCGCATATGTGTTTTGGGGAAGCTGTTCAAGAAAACGATTATATGCTTTGTTGAGCCTTACTGTCAGGTAACTCCTGGCATCATCAGGGTTATCTGGCAGTCCAGCCCGCATGAAAAAATTTTCTCTCATCTTCTGCCATCTGCTTTCAGAGATGAAAAAATCATCAAGTCGGCAGAAACGCTTACTCATTCCTATTGAGATATTTCCGGATTTAATTTCATCGCGGATAGCGGTCAACAAGGCACATTCCCAGGCAGCCTTGTCCACCTTGCCGTCAGCCGTCTCGATAAGAACCCGTATCTTTTTGGGGATAAAATCTACAGGGACATCGTCTGGAAGTTTTCGTTTATTGCCATTATTCATCTCCCGGAGAACTTCTAGTGCTTCACACAATGGGGAATCTTCACCATTTTCAAACTGCAGCTGAATATGCTTTAAGAGCGATGGTGAAAACTGACGAATGTAACTGAAACGTTTTTTAACCAACTTAAAAACATGGCTATGTTTGCCATTTAGCCACGTTTTAACAGCATCCATTTGGATTAGGAGCATATCCTTGCTGATTTCTTCAAATAACGTTTGACGTAAAGTGGCATCCTGCACCGAATCATCTAAAATTAATTCAGCCAGTGCTTTAAAAATCCTCAATGACTCTCTGATTTTTTTGCGCTGGGATCTGTTATGATTATCAAGGTCGACTTGGGCGTGGTTGTAAATTTTGTTGATCAGCTTGTCGAACATGTCCACCAGATGATCCATGGTGTCACGGTAAAGCTGGCAGAGAAAACAGACGATAACCGCGTAGCGATGGTTCGGCTCAAGCTTGCGCAATCTGTTTGCATCGCTACGCTTGGCATAACGGGCCAGTGAGCGCTGGAAATTGTTGTTTAACCAGAACAGGTCCAGTTCCAGAACACCGGTGTCGCTGATCTTTTCCAGCTTGTTC
>MAXT01000320.1 GCA_001751225.1 Desulfuromonadales bacterium C00003107
TTGCAAGATGTCGTGGAACGGATGTTGGGCGAATAACGGAATATAATTTTGCAAACAACTTTTACTTAGTTTGAGGGGTGCTATAATCTGCCGCCAAAAGTTTTGTTTTTGTGAACGGAGTTGTTTTAATAATGATTTTTTCTTCATTCCCATTTTCCGTTGGTAGCAGATTCCTGCGGCAAGGAGTCGTTGCTTTTGCTGTTTTAGCGGTACTGGCTGGGGGGCTCGTTTTGTTTCGCCCGAGCCAGGCCCTGGGGCTGGATGAGTCTGAAAGCGGACCGCGTGTTTTACTGCTGAATTCCTATCACCCGCAGTACCCCTGGACAGACCATGTCATGCAGGGGATTAAAAAGGGCCTTAGTGGAGTAGTGGCTGAGGAACGTCTGCACATTGAATTTATGGACCTTCGGCGGCATACGGACGATCCCGGCTACCAGGAGTTGCTCTACGATGTATATGCCCGCAAATTCCGCAGCACTCGCTTCAATCTGATTTTTTGCGCGGACGACTACGCCCTGCATTTTTTAGAGAAGTACCGCGCCAACCTTTTTCCCGGAACGCCGCTGGTCTTTTGTGGGGTGAATGCCTACGATCCCGGGTTGCAGCAGCGTCTTGGTAACGCGACCGGCATTTTTGAAGCGATGGAAGTCGATAAGAACCTGGACCTTATCTTTCGCCTGCAACCGAATGTCAAACGGGTGGTATTTCTGCTAGACCAGACGTCCCTGGGCGCCCTGATGCGCCGAGACGTGGAGCAGGCTATCGCTACTTATTCCGGGCAGGGGGTTCAGTTCGAGATTTGGGACGATTTCACCCTGCCGGAGCTTTACCTGCGCCTCGAAAAATTAGGGCCGGGTGCTGTGGTGCAGTTGGTACATCTCATCGCCGATCGTGCCGGCAACGTTTTTTCCTTTTCCCGTCATACTCCAATCCTTGCCCGATACAGCAGGGTGCCCATCTACGGTATGTGGGGGATGGCATTGGGGCGCGGCATTGTCGGTGGGATGCTCACTAACGGCGAGAGGCACGGCCTGCGAACGGCCTAGATGGCCCTGCGGGTTCTGGGAGGGGAGCCGGCGGCGTCCATTCCGCCGATCGACAAGGCCGCTTACGAGCCGGGTTTCGACTATGCCCAGTTGCAGCACTTTGGAATACCGTTAGCGGATCTACCGGCGGGGAGCAGGGTGATAGGCCGTCCCGAGACCTTTTATCACATCAATAAGGCCTATATCTGGACCGGTGTTGCCGTCATTTTGGCGCTGTTGCTGATCCTTGCGGCCCTGGCTGTCAATATCCTGTCGCGCATCAAGGCAGAGAAAGAACTGGCCTACCGGGAGGCCTTCGAGGGGCTGATCGCCCGAATATCGACCCGCTTTGTCGAACAACCGGTTCAGCAGGTCGATGCCGGGGTCGATTATGCCCTGGAAAACCTGGGCCGTTTTGCCGGCGTGGACCGCTGCCTTCTCTTCCTCTTCGGGCCGGACGGTCGAACCATGACCTGCGCCCACGAGTGGTGCGCGGCGGGGATCGCCCCGGTGCAGGATGGTCTTCAGGGGCTGCCGGTGGCGCAGTTGCCTTGGTTTATGGACCAAATCAGTCAGTGCCAGATGGTCTATGTGCCGCGCGTCAGTGCCTTGCCGCCGGCGGCCGTGGCGGAAAAGGCGCTCTGGAGCACCCAGGCGATTCAATCGCTGCTCTGCATGCCCATCCAGAGTGGTGGCGAACTGATCGGCTTTTTCGGCTTCTATGCGGTGCACCGGGAACAGGCATGGGCGAAGCAGGATATCGACCTGCTGCAGACCGCGGGGGAGATTTTGGGCGGAGCCATCGAGCGGCAGCGGGCGGCTTTAAAGTTGCGTGATAGCGAGGAGCGAAGCCGTGCTTTGCTGGAGAATGCTGCCGATGCTATCTTCATGCACGATGTCACGGGGCGGTTTCACTATGTCAACCCTCGGGCCTGCGAATATCTCGGTTATTCCCAGCAGGAACTGCTGCGGATGAACGTGGTCGATATTCAGCTGCGATTCAATGCAAGGGAACTCACCCGGATCTGGCGGCGCATGATGCCCGGGCATTCTGAAGTTTTGCGCGGTATCCACCGGCGTAAAGACGGCACCACCTTGCCGGTGGAAATTACGGTCTCGGTATTCAACGCCGGCATGGAGCAGAACTTTCTGGCTGTGGTGCGGGATATCACCGAACGCTTGAAGAATGAAGCGCAGATAAATACCGCATTGGCCGAAGCCGAGGCGGCTCGGGACCAGACCGATCTTATTCTTAAATCGGTGGCTGATGGACTTGTGGTGGTAGACTTGCAGGGGCGGGTGACTATGATGAATCGAGCCGCTGAGAAGATTGCAGGCCTGCCTTTGATGGATGCTGTTTCTCGACCAGTTTCCTCCATTTTTAGCGAAAAAAGCTTCACCGGTCAGATATGTGCCATCCTGGCCGGAGTACGGCAGGAGCAGGTCATGGAATGGGCTGTTTCTCTGCCCGGTTCGGAGCAGGATCAAACGATTCAGGCTCATAGCGCCCCGGTGTTGAGCCGCGAGGGGGAGCTGAGAGGCGTCATAGTTATTCTGCGGGATGTTAGCCGGGAGCGGGAACTCGATCGAATGAAGAA
>MAXT01000321.1 GCA_001751225.1 Desulfuromonadales bacterium C00003107
GTAGAGATATTAAAACTCTTGGTGCCACTACCACCGGTGCCACAAGTATCGAGGATGGTTTCCCGATCAGCATTGATCTCCTCGCGGTCCATGTCAAGCACTTTGCCGACCCTAACCGGGGTAGCATGGGCCCGCATAACGCGCGCCGCGCCGGCGATCTCCTCGATCGTTTCACCCTTCATACGCAGAGCAATAATAAAGGCGCCGATCTGAGCAGGAGTCGCTTCACCTCCCATGATCTGTTCCATGACTTCGATCATCATAGGCTCGGGTAGGTCACGCTCTTCCACTAGCCTGGCGATTGCTTCTTTAATCATGACAGCCTCAACAAGGACAATACCTGTACCTGCAAAAAGCTCAGGTCATTTGCAGGAAGTTGTGCAGGAGGCGTTTGCCTTCTACGGTCAGAATCGACTCAGGGTGAAATTGCACCCCCCACAAGGGCAATTCCCGATGCCGCATACCCATGATCTCATCGGCGTCGGTCCAGGCACTGATTTCAAATTCTGACGGCAAAGTTGCCCGCTCGACGATCAGCGAATGATAACGGGTGGCATCAAAAGGGCAAGACAAGCCTTTAAACAGCCCCTGATGGTCATGATAAACCGGACTGGTTTTGCCGTGCATCAGATTTTCCGCGCGCACCACATGACCCCCAAAAGCATGAGCCATGGACTGATGGCCAAGACAGACGCCAAGAATAGGCATTTTGCCGGCCAACTGTTGAATAGCGCTTACCGAAATACCGGCTTCAGCAGGGGAACAGGGCCCCGGAGAAACCACCAAACGCTGCGGATGCAGAGCAGCGATCTCCGCTACCGAGATCTTATCGTTACGAAAAACCCTCACTTCTTCGCCAAGTTCTTGAAAATACTGCACAAGGTTATAAGTAAAGGAGTCGTAGTTATCGAGCATCAGCAGCATGTCAATCAAGCCCCTTTCGCGCCATTTCGATAGCTTTCATCACGCCACGAGCCTTATTCAAGGTTTCCTGATATTCAGCGGACGGATCGGAATCGGCCACGATGCCAGCCCCCGCCTGTAGATATATTCGGTCGTCGTGGACGACCAAAGTGCGAATAGCGATGGCCATATCCATATTGCCAGAAAAGGAAAAATAACCGACGGCACCGCCGTAGATCTCCCTTCGGGCTGGTTCCAATTCATCGATGATTTCCATGGCCCGTATTTTCGGTGCGCCACTCAAGGTGCCCGCCGGGAAGGTGGCCCGCAACACATCGTAGGCATCACAATCGGAACGCAACAGACCATGCACATTGGAAACGATATGCATAACATGAGAGTAACGTTCTACGACCATTAACTCGCTTACCTCGACCGAACCGGTGCGGCAAACCCGGCCGATATCGTTACGCCCCAAGTCAACCAGCATGATATGCTCGGCACATTCCTTAGGATCGGCCAGAAGTTCCACTTCGAGCTGTAGATCTTCATCGACGGTGGTCCCTCGCGGCCGCGTACCGGCTATGGGCCGCACCTCAACCCCGGCTCCGACCTTGCGCACCAGCACTTCGGGAGAAGCGCCGATCACCAGGGTCTTGTTAAAACGGAGAAAAAACATATAGGGAGAAGGGTTCAAGGTGCGCAAGGCTCGATAGACATCAAAGGGTGGCGCACCGAGACGACCGGAGAGGCGCTGAGATAGAACCACCTGAATAATGTCGCCGGCTCGAACATATTCCTTACATTGTTCGACGGCGGCCATGAATTCCGCTTCAGTAAAATCAGAGACGAATTCCTCTGCCGGCCCGTAGTCAGCATCGCCAGGGATATCGGCCAAGGGACTGCGCAATTGTTCGATCAGGCGGTCGATAGCAATCTGGGCCTGAGAATAGGCCTGTATCGGGTTCTCATCCTCAGCCAGCTCGACGTTGCACACCACTTTGATGGTCTGAGCGACATTATCAAAGATGAGCAAGGTATCGGTTAGCAGAAAACAGGCATCATAAGCCCCTATTTGGGGGCTGGAGGACGACGGCAAATGCTCAAAAAACCGCACCATATCGTAGCCTAAATAGCCGACTAGACCGCCGAAAAAAGGAGGCAGACCCTCGACCTGCACAGGCCGGTAAGCCGCCATAAAGCGTTTGATTTCAGCAAGAGGATCGCTACTGCAGCCGCTGTGCACGGTACCAGCTCGATCCAAAACTTCGTAGGACTCGTCATTGCAGCGGAAGATCTTGCCGGGGTTACTGCCAAGAAAGGAATAGCGAGCCCACTTTTCACCGCCAGCGATACTTTCCAGCAGAAAAGCATTCTGCCCGTCGTCGATTTTTTTGAAAGCGGATACGGGCGTTTCCATATCGGCCAGAATCTCGCGATAAACCGGTATCAGATTACCCTGTTTGGCAAGAGAGCAAAACTTTTCTAAAGAAGGAAAATACATTATTGGCTCCAGTAACTTAAGTAGGCAAAGCTATCATGGAAAACCGCAATTGGTCAAGATTCAAGCCAATGGCCCCAATAAAAAAAGGCAAGGAGATATAGCTCCTTGCCTTTTTTCATATAAATAAACTGTATTATTAATCTTTATCTTCAGCTTCGATTTCTGCCTTAGCCGGGACTTCTTCAACAGCCTCTATAGCGGGGGCTACTTCAGCCGCAGCAACGGCAACGACCTTTTTAACCCGGGGAGTAAACTCCTCCTCAACCAATTCGATCTGGCAGAGCGGCGCGTTGTCACCTACACGGTTACCGAGCTTCAAAATCCGGGTGTAGCCACCAGGGCGATCTTTATAGCGAAGCGCGACCATTTCAAACAACTTACCAACCACCTTGCGGTCACGAATGACCTGCAGGGCCTGGCGACGGGCGTGCAAATCTCCACGCTTGCCAAGGGTGATCATCTTCTCGGCAATTTTCCGCAACTCCTTAGCCCGGGTCGTGGTAGTGGTGATCTTTTCGTGATCGAGAAGTGATGTCACCATGTTGCGCATCATTGCGGCCCGATGACTCGAATTGCGGCCGAGCCGCCTGCCGGATTTATTGTGACGCATGGTTCTACGGTCCTTTCTTCGTTACTTAACGGGGTATCTGAGGATCAAACGTCCTCGCTACCCTCACGAATCAGCTTTAGATATTCAGGATCGGGAAATCCGTCCAGAGCCAACCCCAGGGACAAGCCCATCTCAGCCAAGATGTCCTTGATCTCATTCAGTGATTTACGCCCAAAGTTCTGAGTTTTAAGCATTTCTGCTTCGGATCGCTGCACAAGATCACCGATCAGGTGAATATTGGCATTTTTAAGGCAATTGGCACTGCGCACCGAAAGCTCAAGTTCGTCTACAGAGCGATAGAGGTTTTCATTGAT
>MAXT01000322.1 GCA_001751225.1 Desulfuromonadales bacterium C00003107
CAATATGGTGGATCAGACAGTGGTCCTTGATGTCGGCGGTACCGTTGATTGCAAGCCGGCTCATCTCGAGCAATTCGCTCTGATGGGGGAGATATACGCCCGGTCGGTACTGGGTAAGACCCGGCCGCGCGTCGGCATCCTCTCCAATGGGGAAGAAGAGAGCAAGGGTAACGAACTGGCCCGCCAGGCCCATCAGTTGCTCAAGGGGTCTGATCTCAACTATCTTGGCTTTATCGAAGGACGTGACCTCTTTAACGGTAAGGTCGATGTCGTCGTCTGCGACGGTTTCGTCGGCAATATCGTGCTCAAGGTGTCCGAAGGGTTGGCTGAAGCCATCAGTTCCATGCTGAAACGGGAAATCGGCAGTCGCTTTCTGGCCAAGATCGGCTACCTGTTAGCTAAGCCGGCCTTTGCTGCTTTTAAAAAACGTATCGACTACGCCGAATATGGCGGAGCTCCTTTGCTCGGCATTCAAGGCACGGGCATGATCTGCCATGGCGGATCCGATTCCCGTGCAATTATGAATGCTATCGGCCTGGCCCGTGAATCTGTAGCGCAACGGGTCAACGATCGATTAATCGAGCACTTGCATCTTGGGGCGGATAATGCGACATCTACCGAAAAATCCTAGCGTTTGATCCGACTTGCGCTGCCGTTGGAGGGTTTTCGATGAGGGAAGCTTCTAAATGCTATATAGTCGTATAGTTGGTACCGGATCGTATCTGCCTGAACGGGTTCTCACTAATAGTGACCTGGAACAGATGCTCGATACCAGCGACGAATGGATTGTCACTCGGACCGGGATTCGCGAACGCCATATCGCCGGGGAGAATGAACATACCTCCGATCTGGCGACCAAGGCAGCCTGGCAGGCTCTCGACATGGCTGGGCTTAAGGCCAGTGATATCGATCTGGTTCTGGTGGCTACCGTTACCGGTGATTTTAGCTGGCCGGCTACAGCCTGTTTGGTGCAGAATCAGCTTGGCGCCGAGAACGCCTTTGCTTTTGACCTGTCGGCGGCTTGTAGCGGTTTTGTCTATGGTCTGGCTACGGCCGACAGCTTTATTCGCTCCGGCAAGGCCAGGCGAGTTCTGGTCATTGGAGCTGAGATTTTCAGCCGTATTGTCGATTGGCAGGATCGCAGCACCTGTATTCTGTTCGGCGATGGCGCCGGAGCCGTGGTGCTTGAGGGACAAGAGGGTAATCAGGGGATCCTCTCCACCCATCTGCACACCGATGGGTCCCAATGGGGTCTTCTCTATCAGCTCGGTTTTGGTTCGCGCAACCCGGCTTGCGGTGAGGACGGTAAGAAAAAGCTTCCTTATATTCAGATGCAGGGCAACGAGGTTTTTAAGGTTGCTGTGCGAGCCTTATGCGATGCGGCCGAAGAGGCTCTGTCCGCCAACCATATTAGTATCGATCAGTTGGCCTATTTTGTGCCCCATCAGGCCAATCGACGGATCCTAGAGGCAACGGCCAAGCGGTTAGGCCTACCTCTAGAAAAACTGGTAATGAATGTCGATCGTGTCGGTAATACCTCCGGTGCATCGATTCCTTTGGCCCTCGACGAGCTGAATCGGCAAGGCAAACTCAAGGATGGAGATCTGTTGTTGCTGGATGCCTTCGGGGGTGGTTTTGCCTGGGGTTCAGCGCTGCTGCGCTGGTAACAACGGACTTTTTGTTCGGGTAAGGAGTAGTTGATGTCTAAAGTGGCTTTTATTTTCCCCGGACAGGGTTCCCAATACCCAGGTATGGGTAAGGATCTGGCGGATAACTTCGCCGCGGCTCGAGAGATTTTTGAAGAGGCTAACGACTGCCTTGGATTCGATGTGGCCAAGCTTTGTTTTGACGGACCCGAGTCCGATCTGCAGCTTACAGCCAATACCCAGCCGGCAATATTGACCGTCAGTATCGCTGCCCAACGGGTTATTGCTTCTGAGTGCGGCTTGACAGCGGCCTATACCGCCGGTCATTCCCTTGGTGAATATTCAGCTCTGGTCTGCGCCGGGGCTTTGTCTTTTGCCGAGGCAGTGGCAACGGTGCGGCAACGGGGCTTGTTCATGCAGGAAGCGGTGCCCGTTGGTGTTGGTACCATGGCGGCGATCATCGGTCTTGATGGCTCTGTTCTGGAAGAGGTCTGCCAGCAGGCCGCTGAAGGTGAGGTGGTCGCACCTGCTAATTTCAACAGTCCAGGACAGGTTGTTATTGCCGGTCATGTGACCGCTGTCGAGCGAGCTATGAGCCTGGCTAAAGAGCGAGGTGCCAAGCGGGCTTTGGCACTGCCGGTTAGCGCACCTTTTCATTGTAGTCTGATGATTCCCGCTGCCGAGCAGCTGGCTAAGGTGCTTGACAGCGTAACCATAGGTGCCCTGACGATTCCTGTGGTAAGCAATGTTGAAGCTCAGGCCTATAGCGACGCTCAGCGAGTCAAAGAGCTTTTGGTGTCACAGGTTTCATCTCCTGTGCGCTGGGAAGAGTCGGTACAGAATATGGCGGCTCTCGGGGTCGATCAATTCGTTGAAATCGGACCCGGCAAGGTGCTGAGTGGTCTGGTTAAGCGAATCGCCCGGGGCCTTGCCTTGCACAATGTGCAAGATGCTGCGGGTCTTAAGGGCCTGTAACTTAAATGGGGGAGAAGAGCATGTTTCAAGATAAGGTAGCTATCATTACCGGGTCATCGCGCGGCATTGGTCGTGCCATTGCTTTGCATCTGGCCTCCCAAGGCGCTATTATCGTAGCATCGGCGCGCAACATTGCCGCTCTTGAGGCTCTGGTCTCCGACATTGAGGGGCAGGGAGGTAAGGCCCTTGCGGTTTCGGGTGATGTCGGTCTCAGCAAAGATGTTGAGGCGCTCTTCGTTGCTGCTAAGGAAACCTTTGGCCGTGTCGACATTCTGGTTAACAATGCCGGCATTACCCGCGACGGTCTGTTGATGCGGATGAAGGATGAAGACTGGGATGCGGTGCTGGATACCAATCTTAAAGGTGCCTTCTACTGCTGTCGTGCTGCGGCCAAAATTATGAGCAAGCAGCGTAGCGGTCGTATTATCAACATTTCTTCGGTCGTGGGTGAAATGGGCAACGCCGGTCAGGCAAACTATGCCGCCAGCAAGGCCGGTCTTATCGGGTTGACCAAATCCATCGCCCGGGAAATGGCCCGTCGCAATGTGACGGTCAATGCCATCGCGCCTGGTTTTATCGTTACCGACATGACCGACGCCCTGTCGGATCAGGTCAAGGAGGGGTTGCAGAGTCAGATTCCGCTAGCTCGTCTTGGAGAAGCGCAGGATATCGCACATGCCGTGGCTTTCTTGGCTTCCGAGCAGGCCGGATACATCACCGGTCAAGTGCTCGGCGTCAATGGTGGCATGTATATGTAGTTCGCTAGTCCATTCGCTAACGAATGGTCCGTACATCAACAAGGAGGTGAAGCAAATGGCTTCTATTGAGGAAAAGGTCAAGCAGATTGTAGCAGAGCAGCTTGGAGTTGAAGAAGATCAGGTAACCGGGGCAGCAGCTTTCATGGACGACCTCGGCGCTGACTCCCTCGACACCGTTGAACTGGTCATGGCTCTGGAAGAGGAATTCGATATCGAGATTTCCGACGAGGATGCCGAGAAGATCGCTACCGTTCAGGATGCAATCAGCTATATTACTGATAACTCCTGATCTGAGCTAGACTGTTGGAAAAAAGGAGGAAACAAGTTGTTTCCTCCCTTTTTTAACTGGCAAGATTCAGCCGGCACTGCGTAGCTACGCATTGCCGGCTATTAAAATAAAGCCGGCAATGGCACATACCCTCAAACGGGTTGGTGCAAAGGAGGCGTTTTAATATGCGAAGAGTCGTTGTAACCGGACTCGGTGTGGTTTCCGCTTTGGGCACTGGGGTGGAAAAAAACTGGGATGCGCTGATGGCTGGGCGCTGCGGTATCGATCTCATCACCAGGTTTGATGCCTCTGAGTTTCCGACTCAGATTGCCGGTGAAGTTAAAGATTTTAACGCCGAAGACTATATGCCGAAAAAAGAGATCAAAAAGATGGATCTCTTTATTCAGTTCGCCCTGGCTGCGGCTGAAGAAGCCATGCAAGATTCTGGTCTGCAGGTGACCGAGGAAAATGCTGAGCGGGTCGGTGTTCTGGTGGGGGCCGGACTCGGTGGTCTGCCGGCAATCGAGAAATACCACTCTGCGATGCTTAAGGGAGGGTACAAAAAAATCTCCCCTTTCTTTATCCCGATGCTAATTACCAATCTTGCGCCTGGCCAAATCTCCATGAAATACGGTGCTAAAGGGCCTAACGTTTCTTCCGTTTCGGCCTGCGCAACCGGCACCCATTCTATCGGTGATGCCTACCATATTATTGCACGTGGCGATGCGGATGCCATGATTGCAGGGGGGGCTGAATCGACTATTACCCCTCTTGCTATTGGCGGCTTCAATGTCATGCGTGCTCTGTCGACCCGCAACGACGATCCTCAGACTGCCAGCAGGCCCTTTGAAAAGAACCGGGATGGCTTTGTCATGGCGGAAGGGGCTGGGATTCTGGTGCTTGAAGAATATGAAGCAGCCAAAGCTCGCGGCGCCAAGATCTACGGCGAGGTCTGCGGTTACGGTCTTACCGCCGATGCTCATCACCTCACCGCACCGGCTCCGGGCGGGGAAGGGGCTGCTCGCTGCATGAAGATGGCCATGAAGAATGCTGGTGTCAGTGCTGAGGAAGTTGATTACATCAATGCCCACGGTACTTCGACCCACTTCAATGATCTTTATGAAACTATGGCGATCAAGACCGTACTAGGAAATCATGCCAAAAAAGTCATGGTTAGTTCGACTAAAGGTATGACCGGACATGCCCTCGGCGCTGCCGGCGGTATCGAGGCGGCTTTTGCTCTGTTGACCATGCAGCGCGGGTCCGTTCCGCCGACGATCAATTATCAGGAACCAGATCCTGAATGTGATCTCGACTACGTGCCCAATGAAGCCCGTCAGGCCGAGGTCAAGGTGACTCTGTCCAATTCCTTCGGCTTCGGCGGTACCAACGCCAGCTTGCTGTTCCGCAAGGTATAAGGATCTTAAGATGTTTATTATTGCCAGCGATCATGGCGGCCTGCAAATGAAAGAGCATATCCTGGCTTATCTGTCTGCCAGGGGGCTTGAATTTCAGGATTTCGGTACCGATAATGGCGATTCAGTCGACTATCCTGATTTTGGTGAAAAGGTGGCTCGTGCCATCGCCAAGGGTGAGGCCGACAAGGGCATCCTGGTCTGCGGTACCGGCATCGGCATGTCTATCGTAGCCAATAAGTTCCCCGGAGTGCGGGCTGCTCTGGTCTGGGATGACTTTACCGCCCAGATGTCCAAAGAACATAACAACGCCAATATTATCGTGGTGGGTGGCCGGGTGCAGACGCCGGAAGCCGCCTGCCGTATGGTCGGTATCTGGCTGGATACAGTTTTCGAGGGCGGACGGCATCAGCAGCGCCTCGATAAAATCACCCAGATAGAGCAAGATCTTCGGGCCGGGATTCTCTAACGGTTAATCGACGAATGGGCAGGCTGCGGCTTGCCCATTCGTTGTTTTAAACTAATTCAATTATCAGAATATATCGCGTTACTATGGAGGTTAAGAGGGATGGCTGAGATGCTCGCTAATTTCGATCCTGAAGTCGCCGGGGCCATTCGGCAGGAAACGGAACGCCAGGAATATAATCTAGAATTCATTGCGTCGGAAAATTTTGTCAGCGAACAGGTCATGGAAGCTCAGGGCTCCGTCATGACCAATAAGTATGCTGAAGGTTACCCGCGTAAACGCTTTTATGGTGGTTGTGAAAAGGTCGATATAGTTGAAGACCTGGCCATCGCACGAGCCAAAGAACTCTTCGGTGCCGATCATGCCAATGTTCAGGCCCATTCCGGTTCCCAAGCTAACATGGCGGTATATTTTGCCGTCTGCAAGCCGGGAGACACCGTGCTGGGCATGGACCTCTCCCATGGCGGCCATCTTACCCACGGGTCGCCGGTTAACTTTTCCGGTAAGCTATACAATATCGTTTCCTACGGTGTGCAGAAGGACACCGGTCTTATCGATTACGATG